>JAFGNB010000381.1 GCA_016927235.1 Chitinispirillaceae bacterium | reverse complement strand
ATGTCGCCGTTCGGGTCGCTGCCCGAGAGGGTATAGCCGGCCATGTCGTTGATCCAGGCGCTGTCGGGGAATGAGTCGGTTGACACGGCGGGCCTGCCGAATTTCACCGCCACGCTGTCGGTGAGGGTGTCACTCATGTCGCCCCGATTATCGATCGCGACGATCCGTACCAGTTTCGTCCCTGATGAGGAATAACTGTGGCCGACCGTCGAGTCGGCGGCGGTTTTCCATGCACCGCCCTGCTCCCACTGGATCATGTAGGATGCCACGCTGCCGTCGGGATCGGAGGCGGAGATCGTGTACCTTGCCGTATCGAACATCCAGCATGTATCGGGAGTTATTTTCGTTACCGTCGGATTGCCTTTTTTCACCACTGTCGCGGCATCAGCCGCATACCACGCCGACCGCAGCCCGTCGTCGTCGACCGCCGCGGCGGCGAAACGGAAACTGCCCGTCGCCTTCATTGCGCAGCGGATTGTCGTGTCGGTGGAAGCGGCTCGGTGAGGCAGCGCGATGCGCCGCGGCGACAGGCTGTCCGTTCCGAAAAGGAGGGTATCGACGCTTCCGTTGGGGTCGGATGCCGCGATCCTGACATTGACGGAATCTCCCCGGTAAACAGTGTCCGGTGAACAGGTCAGCAGGGAGATGAAAGGCGCGCCGGTCGATATGGTGATGACACGGACCGCCGGCGTTTCAGCGCTGTCGCCCCGGTTGTCGCGGCAGCCCACGCGCAGGGTTATCGTGCCCGCTTCGGTAAAGAGGGTGTCGAGATGATCAATGGAGGTGGTGAAATCAACGCTGCCGTCTGCGCCGAAGTCCCAGAGCCATTGCGTGATCGTACCGCCCGCGTTGCCCGCCCGTGCGGGGACGGCGATCGTTGCCGGATCGTTGACATACACCGTTATGCTGTCACGACTGCGCAGGAAGTAGGGATTGATCGAGGTGACGAGCAGATGTGCGGTAATGTGTGCCGAAGAAAAACCGTCATTGTCAACGCACCAGAAATCGACTGTCTGCTCGCCCGGTTGCCTGCCGACGAAACGGAGCGTATCGGAATCCATTGCCGCGGCGCTGTCGCCCTCGACGCGGCAGTACTTTCCGACGATGCTGCCGCCCTCATTCGTGTCGCTGGTGCGGATGATGATCAGGGAGGTGTCGCCCAGGCCGATGGAATCGTTTAAGGAAATGATTTCGAGAACCGGCTTGTCGGCGATCACCGTCACGTTCCTGGTGCTCGGCAAGGAGGTGTCGGCTCCGGCGATCGCATCGACGCTGACAATGACCGGTATGCCCGGGTCGTCGGCGAAATAGAGTGAAAGCATGCCGTTTTCAATTTTTATGGAATCGTAGGCGCTGTCGGGGGTCACGGTCCAGCGGTAGGTAACCTCACTGTCGGGTATCACTTCGCTGCCCCGTTTCGCCACGACTTCCCAGAAGGTCATTCTGCGCGCAGGGACGCTTCCGGGGAACCTGATCATGTCAAGGACGAAGGCGCTCGCACGCACCTGTATATAAATCGTGTCGCTGGCGCCGATACTGCCGAACCGGTTTTTGGCGATGACGATGATGGTGTCGTCGGTGGAGTCGGACCAGGTGAGGCTCAGCGGGGAAGCCGTCGTCACCGTGTCTTTGTTTATCAAACCGGCGATATGCCAGAGCAGCGAATCCGCGTTTGTCGTCGAGGGAACGATGGTGAAGGAATTATCAGTAGAGGCGCGAAGTTCGCCGTCTATTATGACGGAAGGGATACGCTTTTTCGGGACGGCGATGCGCGCACTGTCGAGCACCGCTCCCTTGCCGGAGGGGTCGTTTATTGTTGCGGAAACGCTTACGGTATCCGGACGAACAACCGCCTGCACGAAGTGCGAATCGAACAGAAGGGGCTTTCCGGCACTGTCGCCGTCGACGCTCCACCGCACGTTAAGCGCCGAATCTGCGGCGGTGCTGCAGCGTGTGTTGATTACCCGGAACTTCACGGAATCGCCGGTCAGCAGCGAGGCGGAATCGACGATGATACGGAAGGGATTGACAATAATTAATGGATACGACGAGTCGACCGTCACCCTGTTGGGGCGCATGCCGCTTACCAGGAGCGTGCAGGGGCCGGGTGCGATAAAACGCAGGACCGGGGTTTCGGAGAAGTCGTGATTCCCCTTGCCGGGCATCATGCAGCCGGCAGGGGTGGCGCTGCACCGGTAGCCGGTCAGTTCGTCGTCGCCCGCGGATGAACAGTGCAGGGTGCAGGGTAAGAACACGCAGATCGTGTCGCCGCCGGGAGACCATTGCGTTTCCAGTCGATAGTCGCCTTCGCTGTTGTCGGGGTCGAACATGCTGTCGGTGGGTACGACTTTTTCGGCGCAGTGCAGGGCGAAAAGTAGCGGCAACGCAGCGGCGACCCGAGAGCTCATTGACGGTGCCCTCCGATAGTGAACGTTATTGAGAAGGCGGCGATGCCGCATGCGCCGGCGATTACGGCGAGGTTGTAGCGACGGACGGCGGCGTTGTTCGATTCGCGGTACTGCTTGACACTAGATGGATTCGTTTCCGCCCGGTAGTCGGCCGCCGTGCGTCCGGCTTTACGGTAATAATATGCTCCCACCCCCGCCGCCGCAGCGCTTCCCACCCCCAGCGCGATCCGTACGGCGACAAGGGGGGTGAGATGAAAACGGCGCGCCGGGGGCGCTTTCGTCTCTTCTGCCGGGAGCACCCAACCGCAGTGTCCGGCCACCGCTCCACGCTCGTTGGTGCAGGTGACTATTGCTTTGGGCGGGAACAGAAGCGAGGTATCGGGAAGCATGAACCGGTTGCCCGTGCAGGTCACCGTATCGATCGCAAACGCGCTCGTCATATCGGTCAACCTGACGCGCACCGATGAGTCGGCGAGGTGGGTATGGCGCAGATAGAGGCCGCCTCCACGGTAGACGAAAATCGAGGTGTTGTCGAATACCATCATTTCCGACGAGAGTTTCGGCAGGGAGAAGGGGAGCTTGCCGACGGTGATCGGATTGGCCGGACTTCCTTTACAATGGAGCGTTCCGTTGATGATCATCCGTGCATTGGGGTGGAAAAAGAGGCGCGTTCCCGGTGCGAAGGTTACCGTATCGCCCCGCTTGATCCGCATCGTCTCGACGACGACATAGTCCCGGCCCGCATACTTTCCCTCCTGTTCCCCGGTAAGGGGAACGAGACCCGTTTCTGAGATGACCGCAAGGTCTTCGGCCGTGAGACGGGCATAGGTGGAGACGGCAAGCAGACACAGGATGAGTGCCGCACCGCCACTTTGGCGGAAGCGGGTGAGGGAGCTTCGACAATTGCTGAAAAGTGCGGTTCCCTTCATACGGTATACGATGCCGGTTGATGCTGATGATGAAGATGCATGAGCCGGGATTCGGCAATAATCCCTTTCCACCAATATACATTACGGAGATAAAAAAAAATCCTGATCACGCGCGCGGAAGCCTTTCATTATGTATTTCATCCCTAAAATAATCATCGCCGCAAGGGTTTGGCACAATGGGCTTTCCTTGATTTTCGCCTTATCAACAGCTATT
>JAFGNB010000380.1 GCA_016927235.1 Chitinispirillaceae bacterium | reverse complement strand
GCGCTGATGCCGGTGGTCGTTCCCTCGCGGGCCTCCACCGAAACGGTGAATGCGGTTTCAAACCGGGAGGTATTTTCCTGCACCATCATCGGGATTCGCAAGGCATCACAACGGCTCTCCTCCATGGCGATGCAGATAAGCCCCCTGCCGTAACGGGCAAGAAAGTTGATCTTTTCGGGAGTGCAGGTCGTTGCGGCGAACGCAAGGTCGCCCTCGTTTTCCCGTTCCTCGTCGTCAACGATGATGACAATGCGTCCCCCCCGGAAATCCTCGATCACGGCGCTGATTTCATCGAACGTCTTCAAAATCCCGACCTTTTCATAAGGGAGATCAGCGGTTCGGACGCCGGTGCGGCGTCGCCTCCACCTGCCTGCAGAAGCCGGTGAAGATACCGTGCGACGATGTCGCACTCGATGTTGACCGCGTCGCCGGGTTTTTTAAGCGCCATGGTGGTTGCCTCCAACGTATGTGCAATGAGGGAGATTGTGATATCGCCGGTGCCGCATGATGCGATGGTAAGGCTGATGCCGTCGATCGCCGCCGAGCCCTTTTCCGCCATGAACCGGCAGAGCTCCGACGGAACTGCAATGGTCCGCAGCGTGCTGCCGTTCATTTCCCGGTCGTTACGTATCGTGCCAATCCCGTCGACATGCCCGTAAACGAAGTGGCCGTCAAGGCGGCTTCCCAGAAGCGTCGCCCGCTCGAGATTGACACGCCTCCCAACGGCTGCCTCGCTCAACGTCGTCCTGCGGAGGGTTTCGGCTGCCGCATTGAACCGCATCGTTTTCCCCGCCCGTTGCTCCAACGTGAGGCAGGCGCCGTCGACGGAAACCGAGCCGCCGATATTCACCGGGAAATCGTCATTTTCAGGCTCGATCGAAAGAATAATCGATGTGCCCCGACGCTGCGCGCTCATGATCGTGCCGATACATTCAATGATCCCGGTAAACATAGCACTGCACTTGCCTTAAATAAACGACAAAAAAGGAATGATATGCTTGAAAGCTATTAAAAATACACGGACCGCGGTTGTTTTCGCAACTATTGAAGAGGGACACACCAATGCTGTTTTTCACTCCGATAGTCTGGATGAAAGGAAAACCTACGGCACCGGAAGATGCAAAAGGTATTTTTTAGTGAAGCGAGTCTGTTGCACAAGCATTGCCGTCATCAATGAACAGTTTTATGCAGAGCGGTGGATTTCCCAAAAAATCCGCTGGGACATGTCGAACGGAGACAGCCGCAATGACAAAAAGAGTGCTTGTTCTTTATGCAACCCGTGCCGGTTCCACCAAAGAGATCGCCGAATCGATCGGAGCGCTCTTTACGCAAGCCGGCGTGCAGGCCGAAGTACTCCCCGTGAAAAAGGTTCGGTCGTTCGAGGAGTACGATGCCGTCGTTCTCGGTACGGCGGTACGTATGGGAATGCTCATGCCTGAAATGGTGCGATTCGTACGGAAGAAAAAAGCCACGCTTGCGCACTATCCCGTCGCCGCATTCGTGGTCTGTTGCTCCATGAAAAAAGAGACTCCGGAACATCACGCGACTGCCGAAAACTTTCTCGACCAGATACGCAGGGAGATTCCGCTTCTCAGCGAGGGGCTCTTCGCCGGAAAAATGGATTATTCGAACCTTGGATTCCTTGCGCGTTTTATCGTCAGGAATATGGTAAAAAGTCCGCAAGGCGATTTCAGGGAGCCTGAAAAAATCAAAAAGTGGACCGACGGGCTTGTAAAACTGCTGCAGGCGGGTCATACGAAAGAGACCGCCGTTGAAAATCCCGAACTTGTCGGCGCGTGAGGTGAACGCGTAGGTCCGCCGCCGAGAGACCGATCCCTTTCGACGGGAGCATCGGGAAAGCGCCCCCCGGCACCGATCATCTGACGTACTCGATCTCGCATCTCCCCACCTGCGCCCTCCCCCGGGGAAAGACAATGCGCAGGCAACTGCTCTTTTTTTCCGGAGCCTCGACGGTAAACAGCACCGGGAGCCGCAGCCGGTCGCGCGGGTCGGCGCAGCAGTAAGGAAACGGCGTTCGCCGGACGTCGGCGGGTGAATAATTTCTTCCGTCGGGAGACATTTCAACCGTAAAATCAAACGGCCGCTTCGGGAAAAAAGCGAAAATGCTCACCCGCACGATGACTCCGTCCACCCGGTATTCGAGATAATCTCCCGGAGCGCCCCTGCGACGGTGAAAATCGTATTTAAACCGCCACGGTTTCGCATCGGTAAATGAAGTTCCCTTATGGGTTGCCCATTTCTCCGACGAGGGAAAAAACTCATCCACAAGCGTCATTGAGGCGACCGTTACCGGACCGGCGACCGGCGAAGGTGCGGAATTCCCGCCCGCGCCGCGGGCGATGACCCGGTAATAATAGGTTCTGCCGATATGCACCGACGTGTCGTTGAACAGGGGCCGGTAGGCGACCAGTGTTTCGTCGATGGAGTCGCCGACCGCGCCCCACGGGCCCTCGGCCTCTTCCGCCCGCTCCACTGTATAGACAAGAGCCCCGGTCGATCCCTGCCATGAAATTGACGAAGGGTGGCGGATGGGAAGCAGTGTGGGCGGCGGGGGCGCCTGCAGAGGAGGCGGAGGGAGGCCGCGGATCGCAAAGGCGCCGGTCCGTACTGCCGCGAGAATCTCGCGCTCGTCCCGCTGCTCCTGCCGTTTGAATCCCCCCGGCCAGTGGAGTCCCTGTCCTTTATGCCACGTAAAACCGCCGCCGCGGTAACGGTAGCGCAGCGACCAGACGAGCGCCCCTGCAGCGGCGCTTTCGATGGTGCGGCGGATGACCGCCGCCGCCTTCTCTTTCGTCCATCCCCACTCTCCGGTGATATAGGCTTTCCGGCCGTTGACTTTATCGAGATCGCGGGAAATGCCCTTTGCGGGCTTTGTATAGAAATGGTTTGAAACAATATCGACATTCGGGTCGTTAAGGGCCGCTTTGCGGACGCCGTAGTTGCCGTCCATCACCAGATGGTTGGAATCAATGCGTTTTATAAAGGCGGCCATCTCCCCAAGCCATCTCGAAGAGGTCGGCATCTCGTTTCCCGTTTCCCAGCAGAGGATCGCCTTGTCGTTTTTATAGAGCGT
>JAFGNB010000038.1 GCA_016927235.1 Chitinispirillaceae bacterium | reverse complement strand
GTGCCTTTTCGAAGTATGAGCCGGAGCGAAGCGGAGACGACGCCGAAGGCGCCCGAAGGGTGAGCGAAGCGAATCAATTGCCCGGCATTGACACGAATTAGGGGTACGCTCTGTCGGCCCCTGTCATTGTTCGGGAGAGACCGCACGACGATTGTTTGAAAAAGAATACCGGAAAAATTTCATAACGCTTGGTGTGGAAAAAATGATAACGTCCGACGATTTAAAATGAGTCTGTTTCATACAGCATTTTCGTACGTCGGACGGTGAGTGGCGGGACTCGGCCGCCGGCGCGGGTACCTGAAGCGACGGGATATCGCATCAAAGGACCTTTACTACATTCATTTTCTAATCCGGCAACACCGCGGAATGTGCTTTTGTGCTGGAGCGGCGGTAAAGACAGTGCATTGGCGTTATATGAGATTATTCATTCGGGCGGTTATTCCGTTTCGGCACTGTTGACTACGGTTACGGAGGATTACGACAGAATCAGCATGCACGGTGTACGGACTGTTTTGCTGGAAGGGCAGGCAAACGCCCTGAATCTTCCCCTTGAGAAGGTATTCATTAACAAGCAGTCATCGAATGAGGAGTATGAGGAAACGATAAGTGGTGTTCTCGCACGGTTTAAAAATTCCGGCACGCATTCCGTTGTTTTCGGAGATATTTTTCTTGAGGATCTACGAACGTACCGTGAAAAAAACCTCGCGAAAGCCGCTATGACCGGGGTTTTTCCATTGTGGAAAAAAGATCCGCGGCTGCTTGCCGGCACATTCATCGACCGGGGATTCAAGGCGATTCTTACCTGCGTTGACACGAAATTTCTTGATGCACGTTTTACCGGAAGGGAATTTGATGAGACATTGTTGTCAGATCTGCCCCCTTCGGTCGATCCATGCGGAGAAAACGGGGAATTTCACACTTTTGTATATGCGGGACCGCTGTTCGACAGGGAAATTCCGGTGATAAGGGGAGAAATCGTTCTACGTGACGACAGGTTCTGTTTCTGCGACCTGCTTCTTCGATGAAAAAAGGAGAAGTATGGACTTCGCGGCATTTACATAAAGGGTATTCCCCGCTCCTCCTCTTCGCCCACCTCTTTTGCCGCCCCGCGCGTGGCATGAACTGCAAGAAAAAAGCACCCCTAACGGGCAGTGACCGGCTGGCTTTATCTCACTGCGCCGTCACTTTCACCTTGTCCACATTCGCGTCCTCGTCGCTTTTCGACATTGTCCCCCTGAAACGCAACCTGAGGTTGTTGATGCCGCTAAGCGAAATTGACACGGCATGCCATGTGTTTTCAGCATCAACATTGCCCCTCAGCCGCGCCTTCTCCGACCAGGATGTGCCGCCGTTGGTCGAAACGTCGAAGGCGATGTACTCGTTCGCATCGAGTCCACTTTCGATGAACCAGGAGAAGGTGACGGTCGCATTCGTTTTCCCCTGAAGGTCGATGGGGATCGATATCAGCTGCGCATTATACGCCGACCCGTCGACCTCGGCGGAAAAGCCGCCGTCGACTGAGCGCTGGCCTGAGCGGAACCAGTCGTTCTGGTAGTCTTCGGTCCAGAGTCCGTTCCATTCGGCAACGTCGAAACCGTCGCTGAACACGGTGATTTCCGAAGGAAGCTCGGCGACCGTGACGATGGCGATATCCTCAGCGGTTTCGCCCAGGTCGTCGGCGACCGTCAGGGTAACGGTATAGTTCCCCGCCACGGCATAGGTGTGGCTGACGATTGCGCCGGTAGCGGTTTCTCCGTCGCCGAAATCCCATGCATAGGAGACGATAGGGCCGTCGATATCATAGGAGGCCGACCCGTCGAACTGCACGGCGTCGTCAACAACAGCGGACCTGTCCGGTCCGGCGTCGGCCACCGGCGGATCGTTGACTTCGGTTATGTTCGCTATGGTTGTTGACGGAGTGGAGTTCTCCTTCCCGTCATTGACGATAAGCGTTATCGCGTACTCGCCGCCCGCAGCATACGCATGGGACGGGCTCACGCCGCTGCCGGTCGATCCGTCACCGAAATCCCATGAGTAGGTAAGGGGATCGCCCTCCGCGTCGCCGGAACCCGAACCGTCGAAGTTGACGTCGATATCCTCGGTTCCTTCGTACGGTCCGCCCGCATTAGCCTCAGGAGGAGTGTTGGGAACGGCGCTGTAATCGAGCGCCGCCGCGGCATCGACCAGCCCCCAGCCGTAGTCACTGTCGTACCCCGGTGCCCCGAGGTCTTTTGCGGTTGACTGCAGCACCTCCCGGATTTCATCGGGAGTCGTTGCCACGCCCGCCGCTGCAAGAAGCGCCGCGATACCGGTAACATGGGGGGCTGCCATGGAGGTCCCCTGGTAGAAATAGAAACCCCAGGTATCGTAGTGATAGTTGAAACGGGAGCGCCGGGGATCTCCAAAGGTCTGTTGCAGCACGCCATCTCCATAACCGTCGCCGTTCTGGTCCACATTCAGATCGCCGCCGGGGGCCATAACATCGAGTCCATCGCCGTAGTTTGAATAATCCGACCTTGTTTCATCGTACCGTGTCGCCCCTACGGCGATGCAATAATTGTCGTACGCCGCAGGATAGCCAACCGGCCCGCTTTCGTTGCCTGCTGCGCAGATCAGGGTAACGCCGTGTTCGTAGGCATATCGGCAGGCGTCTTCGAGCATGGTGGAGGCCGACGGTCCGCCGAGGCTCAGATTGACGATCGTCGCTCCGTTGTCCGCTGCCCAGATAATACCGTTCGCCACATTTGAATAGCTTCCGCTTCCGGTGGCATCGAGGACCTTGATAGGCATGACGGTGCTGTTGAACGCGATGCCGGCGACGCCGATGCCGTTATTGGTGGTTTGGGCGATGGTGCCGCAGACATGGGTTTCATGGCCTTCGTCGTCGTTGGCATGCGCGTCATTGTTGACAAAGTCCCATCCCGCAACGAACTGCGTTCCCGCCAGATCGGGAGCCTGATAATAGTAATAGCTACGCCAGCCGACTGTCTGGGTATAATTTTCATAGGCGACCCCGGTACCGATCACGCCGATCACCACACCGGCTCCTTCCGATTTATCCCATGCCGCCGCCGCATGGATGCTGCCGCTGACGCTGTTTTCCAGATGCCATTGATTGGAATAAAAGGGATCATTCGGCGCCATATAGGCATAGGCGATATAGTTGGGCTCCGCATACTCGACGGCAGGATCGGACTTGAAACGGGCGACCATCTGCTCAACGTTCCGTCTGCCGGAAAAGCGCATCACGCGGAAACCGCGGCGGCTGGTATGAAAAACAGAGGTACCGAACCGCTTGTTCAACGCATCGACCACATGTTCGGCAGTGCCTCGCTTGAATTTGACGATGACCTCATCAGCCACGTAGGGGCGTCTGGTCGGTTGCGGTCTGCCCACGAGCAGTTGCTGCCCGAATGCACCCCCTCCGATCAGGAGAATAAACATACCGGCAAGTAAAAGCATCCCCTTCTGCATACTCTCTCCTTGTTAAAGGATTAAACGAAGCTGTTGATCGAATTTTTGATTGAGAGATTTTATATAATATATATTAAAAATCGGTTGGCCAGTATAATTACTTCTGTTTCACGGCATCATGAACCTGCAGTATGCTCTGCGAAACGGATATCGGTCCCGATGCTTTCGGTCATTTTGCCCCATTTAATGCAAGAGAAGGGCTCCTCCCTGTTGAATTT
>JAFGNB010000379.1 GCA_016927235.1 Chitinispirillaceae bacterium | reverse complement strand
TCAACGAGCATCTCCTCTCCGCTTCCGCCGCCGACCGTACCGAAGCAGACCACGCCCAAGACGAAGTTCTGCAATGTTTATACGCCGCCCGGCTATGACCCGCAGATTCAGTACCCGCTGATTATCATCATGCACGGCATCACCGATAACCCGAACACCTGGGTAGAGCGATCGAACCCGAAGATCGCCACCTTCTTCGACAACCTGATCACCTTGAAGGATACCAAGCCGTTCATCGCCGTCTTCGCATCGGGGACGGTTGACGACAACACGAACGGCTACTATGCGTTCGGCGCCGAACTGATGAACGATCTCTTTCCGTTCATCGAGTCGAAATACTCGGTCAGGAAAGATCGCGGTTCGCGGGCGATGACCGGGTTTTCGTTCGGCGGAATGCAGACGGTCAACATCGGCCTTTGCGCCCATTTGAAGGAGTTCGCCTGGTTCTGCAGCCTCGATGGGGCGGGCGGTGTTGCGGGCGCCAATGACATCGCGAAATATGTCGCATTGCAGACCCCCCAGACCTATCCGATCTACTATTTCTACATGAGCGCCGGAAGTGCCGACGATATGGCAAAAAGCTCCATAACGTCCGCGACGAATGGGTTGACCACGAAGAGCCCTTATTTCACCTCCGCGAATCTTTCGTTTCAGAGCGACATTAAAGGCCCAAACAATGGTCAACACACCTATCCGACCGCCGAGGTCGGGCTTTACAATTTCTTGAGAATGGCGTTTGCGGTTACCAACTGATTATGCCGGAGCGGGCGGTGATCGGTGTCTTGAGCATTTTAGAGGTCCCGCTTCAGGACTGAAGCTTAAACGAAGGAAACAATATGATTTCGAGAAACTTCAACAAGGATATATATATTGGAAAGAGAGGATTGATATGGGAGAGTACACTGGTGTAACCTGTTTGGCGGGAATGACGGCATTGCTTTGCCTGTTTTCGGCGGCTTTTGCGCGGGAGGTCCCACCGTCAGGCAACCGAGTGACCCAGAATTTCAACCTCGGCTGGAAATACTACCAGGGCGATGTGAACGGCGCGGAAGCCGTCTCGTTTGGAGACGGGGGGTGGGAAAATGCCGTTTTACCTCACAATACCAAATGGATTACCCCCGACAATGATGAAGCATATCAGGGAGTCGCCTGGTACCGGAAGCATTTTACGCTCAGCGAGGATTATCAGGGACGTAAAATCTTTATTGAATTCGAAGGGGCGATGCAGCAGTCCCGGGTCTGGGTAAACGGTGAGTCCATGGGGACCTATGAAGGCGGGTATATGGGATTCGTATACGATATCACCGACCAGGTCTCTTTATCGGGAGAAAATGTCATAGCGGTCAGGATTGATACCCGTTCCAATTCCAACTGGGCTCCCGGAAGGGTTGACGTTGACTTCAGGTATTACGGCGGGCTGTATCGCGACGCCTGGCTGCACATTACCGACAAGCTGCATGTCACTCATGAACTCTTCGCTGATACAAAGGCGGGAGGCGGCGTATTCGTCACCTACCCTGCGGTGAGCACATCAGAGGCGACCGTCAACGTGAAAACGCAGGTAATCAACGAAAACGGTTCAGCAGCAAACTGCACGGTCGTTTCCGACATTATCGATGCGACCGGTACGGTTGCCGGTACCGCAACCGCAACCTCCTCGATCGACGCGTCGGCGTCGAAAACCTTCAGTCAGGCGATAACCATTTCGAATCCGAAACTCTGGAACCACCTCACACCGAATTGCTATACGCTGCACACCACGGTGAAAAACGGGACGGCAACGGTAGATTATCTGATGACCCGTATTGGTATCAGGCGCATCGACTGGACACGATCGCAGGGTGTAAAAATCAATAACGATTTTTATAAATTGCGCGGTACGAACGAACATCAAGATATCTACGGTCTCGGCAATGCTCTTTCCGACCGGGCAATCTTCTACGAAATCAAAATGATCAAAGAGGCGGGATTCGATTTCATCCGCTGCGCGCACTATCCGCATGACCCCTCGCTCTATGACGCATGCGATTCGCTGGGTATACTGGTGATGAACTGTCTGACCGGATGGCAGAGTTTTCCGAACAACTCAAGTTTCAAAAACAATACCTACAAGGAGTGCCGTGAAATGGTCCGGCGCGACCGCAACCACCCCTCTGTGGTTATCTGGGAAACGAGCCTGAACGAATCCCGCTACGACGATGCGTGGGCGAGAACAGTGCACGATATAGCGCACGAGGAATATCCCGGTGATCAGATGTTCACGAACGGCTATCGCACCAGTGTATTCGACGTTTTTTCCGACGCAGCGGCACATGACGCGCTCTATAATGAAAGAAGCCGTCCGGTGATTGTTGCCGAATACGGAGACTGGGAGTATGGCGGTTTTACTTCTTCGAGCCGGGTGCTTCGGGAAGACTCTGATGACAAACTCCTCACACAGGCTTACAATCATCAGCATCGCATGAACATGAACCGCAGCTATTCCTGGTTCAGCGTGGATGCGTTCTGGTGTTACGGCGATTACGGTTCGGTGTTGCTCGACGGGCCGTTTTTCGGTGGTTGCACCGACATGTATCGCCTTCCTAAATATTCATATTACTTTTTCAGAAGTCAGCGCAGTCCAAAGGACTCGATTCCCGGGGTGTCAATGGGACCGATGGTTTTTATCGCCAACAGGTGGCAACAGGGCTCTCCCACGACGGTAAAGGTATACAGCAATTGTGATTCGGTCTCTCTCTATAAAAACGGATCCCTGGTTGCCACGCGCGGCCACGATGCCGATGATATCAGCAATCGCCTGGACTATCCTCCATTTACTTTTAACGGGGTTTCATTCACGACGGGAACGCTTAGAGCAGACGGTAAAATCCGCGGGACGGTTGCCGCGACACATTCCCGTACCACTCCCGAAGCCGCTGCCGCCGTGCAACTGCGGCCGATTTCCTCCGAACCGCTCTTCGCCGACGGCAGCGAAGCGCGTCTGGTGTGGATTGATGTGATCGATGCCAAAGGTACGGTTGTTCCCACCTCAACCGCACGGGTCAACATTTCCGTAACCGGCGATGCCACGATTCTCGGTCCGTCGACGGTCACCATGAAAGGCGGCCGGCTCGCGACATGGGTACGCGCCGGAACCTCTGACGGGTCGATTACCGTGAATGCCACATCGAATGGTCTGACTGAGGGGAGTCTCGAACTTTCGATCGGCAGCCCGCCGGTCACAATGAAACGTGCAATAACATCCTCATACCGGAAGGTTGCGAGTCCTGCTGTGATGACGAGGAGAGTGATCGGCAGTGCAATCCGGCTTCCCGCGGAATATGCGGACGGGTTGAAAACGGTAACCGTCTACAACCTTGCCGGGCGGCGGATCTACCGGACAACAACCCGGAAACAGGTTGTCCGGTTCAACGGAAACCTTCAATTGCCGCATAAGGTGTATGTTATTTCTTTATCAGCACAAAAACAGCTGTAAAATGGGTAAGGATATGAGTTATCCGGGCAACAGGCAGATTAACGGTTGGACGCAGATCGGCATGCCCGGAATAACAATGGCCACCGGCGATCGCATGGGAAAGAAAGATGGGAATGTAAGGAATATCCTGTGCAATTTCCCAAACTGTGTCGTACAATTTCTTTACACCGTCCATAATACTACCATTGACGCCGATGATAAAGGGGCCTTTCCTCCCGAAGTACTCATTCGAGATGACAGTTTTTATTCTTTTTTCTTGTGCTGATAATTTTGAGACAATTGATAATTAAGGAGTAATCATGTACTTCAGAATAAGGACACGGATGGTAAAGCGAAGTTTCCGGAAAATAAAGTATGCAATGATATTGGAGATAGTCTTTGCGTTTGTTCTCAGAAGTATGCAGGTCTATGCACAAACATATCCGTTTCAGAATACATCTTTACCAATTGAAGAACGGGTCGATAATATCGTATCACTGTTGACGACTGATGAAAAACTGAAACTTCTCAGGCAGAATGAGCCGGCAATATCACGACTTGGATTAAAAGCCTTTACCTACTGGACTGAGGGGTTACATGGGATTGGTTGGGGTCAATCCGGTACCCTTACCGGTACACAATTTCCACAGGCATACGGCCTGGGTGAGACGTGGGATTGCGAAATCATGGAGCGGGTTGGTGCACAGGTTGGTTATGAAACCAGAGCCCTTTATAATGCCGGCAAATGCGGCATGATTTTGAGAGCTCCAGTTTGTGATCTTATCCGGGATCCACGGTGGGGACGGTCTGAAGAAGCGTATGGAGAAGATCCCTTCCATGCCGGAAAACTGGC
>JAFGNB010000037.1 GCA_016927235.1 Chitinispirillaceae bacterium | reverse complement strand
TCCTTGTTAAGTTTTAAGCAACTTTAACATGTCACGTGGCCGGCCAACTTGTCAACTTTTCTGAAATCCTATGGGATGGTAGTGAAACGGTCATGTGTGATCACGCGTCTCGGCATTGTAGGTGCAACGATGCTTGCTGCATTGCGGTGCGGCATAAATGACGGTGCAGCGGTCCGCATCGACGGTTCGACCACCATCGAACCGTTCATGAAACGGGCGACGAAGGCATACAACCAGACGAGAAATACGCGTTTTTCGATCAATGCGACGGGTTCGAAAGACGGCATCGATTCCCTGATCGAGGGAAAATGCGACATCGCCATGTCCTCAATGGAGATTTCACCCGAGCAGATAGCGCATGCGAAGAAAAAGAGCGTCTCCCTCAAACCGTTCCTGCTCGGGTACGACGTCATCGTTCCGATCGTGCATCCGTCAAACAGCGTGTCGGATGTCGCCTTCGACCGGCTCAAGGAGATCTATGCGGGAACGATCCACCGCTGGTCGGCGGTCGGCGGAGCCGATACAATCATCGATGTCGTCGATCGCTCGGATGCGTCGGGTACCTATTTCGTATGGCATAAGGACGTGGTTCCGCCGCAGGTAACGGCCGATCGTTTTACCGTTATGGCGTCGAACAGCTCCGTTATGTCGTATGTCGCCGAACATACGAATGCGATCGGGTACATCAGCGCCGTATTCCTCAATCCGGAGGTCAAGGAATTAACACTCAACGGCATCGCAATCACCCAAAATGACTTGCTCCTGTCCGAATACCACCTCAAGCGTCCGCTTTTTCTTTATGTCAATGAAGAGGACTTCAGCCGCGGTGCACAGACGTTCGTCATGTTCCTGATCATCAACGACCGGGGAAGGCAACTGCTCCGGGAGGCCGGGTATTTTGCGAGCTTCACGCTCGCACCGCACCTCAAAATGACGGTAAAATAACAAGGCACTGAAGCGATAACATGCCCTCGCTGGGTACCTGCCGCGGTTCGGGAAGCCGTCGGATCATAAAATTCCGACTGCTTTTCCTTAAAAAAAGCGGATTCTTTTAAACCCGCCCTCTGTTCCGATATGAACGGGAGGCGGCCCGCATCTACCCAAACGAAAATAGGCACGGCATGCAACGACGACGCTTTGTTGACAATATATAACATCACCCGTTTACTCCGTAATCAGCGATTCTTGCCGATTTCTCACATGTCGGCAACAGCGATCTCACAAAGATAGTCGATATTTCCTGACGAATGTTTTTAAACAGTCCGGTGAATATGCGGCTAATACATTTCTAACATGAATAAAATTCATGCCTAACGATGAGGGGGTATCATTATGATTAAAGGCGGGTGAGAGGCGACGAGGCGGTGTAACGGGATGCGAAGAGGACGTAAATGAAAACAACACTTTTAAAGGAGGAAGAAATGGGTCGAAAGCTATTCCTGTTCTTGCTGAGTCTGTGCGTTGTTGTCAATGCGCAGGCGGCGGATGAAACGGAAACGTCGGCGCAAGGCGAAGAAGTAATGCAGGAGAGCGAAGTAACGGCTGCTGCTGCAGACGATACGAAAGAGAAACTCGCCGAACTCGATGGGAAACTCGCCGGGATGGAGGAGAGTTACCTTGAAACGAAGTCGACGGTGGGTAAACTTGCAAAGCTGAAGATAAGCGGGTACGTGCAGGCGCAGTTCCAGGTTGCGGAAACCCTGGGCGTGCAGACCAGTAAGGCCGGCAGCAAGTTCGATACGGACAATCAGTCGAAATTTTTCGTACGACGCGGACGGATCAAATTCAATTACAACAACGGTTTGAGCCAGTACGTGCTGCAGTTCGACGCATCGCACGGAGGATTCGAGATCAAGGATGCCTATCTCTCCTTTACCGAACCATGGCTGAAATACTTTACCGGTACCATGGGTATTTTCGACCGGCCGTTCGGTTATGAGATATCCTATTCCTCCAGCATGCGCGAATCGCCGGAACGGTCGCGGATCTATCAGGATCTCTTTCCGAAAGAAAGGGAGGTGGGCGCGCGACTGGCGTTTGCCGCCGACAGGGGTCCGTTGAGGTACATCAACATCAAGGGGGGCGTTTTCAACGGCGTTACTCCGCTGCAGCTCGATAACGATACGCGCAAGGACGTCATCGGCCGGGTCGGATTCGAGATACCGCTGCGCGATGCCGGAATGGGAATCGATGGAGGATTTTCAGGGTATTACGGCGCGGTCACCAATACCGACACCGCCAGCGGCGGGCTGGCGTACGAGATGGATGGGAAAGCGTTCAAGGAATTGACCGGTAAGAAAGGGGCGGAGTTCCTGCGAGAATATATGGGGTTGGACCTCCAGTATTTCCTCGATATCCCGCTCATCGGCGGTCTGACGCTCCGCGGCGAGTATCTCTGGGGCGTGCAGCCGGGAACATCCTCCAAAACGAGTTTCTATCAACCCTCGGCGGGCGGCGCGCCCAACGGCGCGGTTTACAGCAGAAACTTCGCCGGCTACTATCTCTACTGGGTGCAGTGCTGGGGTACCCGTGTGCAGAGCGTCCTCAAATACGATGCGTACGATCCGAACATCGACGTCGAGGGCAATGACGTCGGGGCCTCGGGAAGCCGCACCTCTTCAGCGGATCTTACGTTCACGACGTTCGGCGTCGGCCTTATCTATCACTGGGACGACAACCTGAAGTTCATGGCATATTACGATATGCCCCGTAACGAGGAGTCGTCGAACCTTGCCACTACCAATCCCTATAAGAATTTTTCGCGGGACCTTCCCGACAATGTCTTTACCCTGCGGTTGCAGTATAAATTTTAACGAAAGGAGCACGATATGAAGAAAAGAATACTGAACCAGATACGAGTAATCGCCGTCGCCCTCGCCGGCATCATGCTGTTCGTCGCGGCGGCAAAGAAGACCATAACGATCAAGGGGTCCGATACGCTGGTCATCCTTGCGCAGCGGTGGGCGGAGAAGTACATGGCGTCGCATTCCGACGTGGTCATTCAGGTGACGGGCGGCGGCTCGGGGGTGGGCATCTCGGCCCTCATCAACGGGACGACCGATTTCGCGAACGCTTCACGCGAGATGAAAAAGAGCGAAATCGACAAGCTCAAGCAGCGGTACAATACGCTGGGGAACGAGATCAAAGTGGCCAAGGACGGCATTACCCTTTACGCCAATGCGGCAAACGCCGTCGACGAACTCTCCCTCGCGCAGATCAAGGCGATCTACCTTGCGGAAATTACCAACTGGAGGGACGTCGGCGGAGACGACGCGCCGATCGTGCTCTACGGTCGTGAGAACAGCTCCGGAACCTATGTCTATTTCAGGGATAATGTTCTTGACGGGAACGACTACAGCGCGACCATGCAGAGCCTTCCCGGCACTGCTGCCGTGGTCAATGCCGTGGTCAAAGACAAAAACGGCATCGGGTACGGCGGAGCGGCCTATGCGGAAGGGATCAAGGTCATCAAGGTGAAAAAGGATGCCTCCTCTCCGGGATACGCTCCGACCGCAGCGTCGGTGAAGAGCAATCAGTATCCGATCGCGCGGTATCTCTATATGTATTCCCGTTCGAAACCGACCGGTGCGATGAAAGCGTATGTTGACTGGATTCTCGGTCCCGAAGGGCAGGAACTGGTCACGAAGGTCGGGTATTTCCCGGTAAAATGAGGACCGCATGAACGGATCGAACCAAGCAACAGTTGACGTTGACCGGCCGTCCGCGGTACGGCCGGTCCATGTCCCCGCAGGTGAGGGGTGGACGATACGGTTATGAAGCGTATAAAAAGAGCCAATTTCCGTCTTCACGAATTCATCGCGGAAAGCCTTATCGCCGCGGTGGCCTTTACGTCGTTCATCTTTATTTTCCTTATTCTGATCTTCGTTTTCCGCGAATCAATACCGCTGGTTATCGGAAAAGCGGTTGACGATGTGGGAAACGTCTCGCTCAGGGCGCTTTTTTCGACAACCGCATGGATACCGGTTTCAAACAACCCGCGGTATGGAATATGGCCGCTCGTCGTGGGAAGCATCAAGGTGACCCTGATGGCGCTCGTTATCGCGTTCCCGATTTCCGTGCTCGCCGCGATCTATACCGCGACGCTTGCGCCGCGCAGGGTCAAAGAGATCATGAAACCGACCATCGAAATCCTTGCGGGGTTTCCGTCGGTCGTCATCGGATTTTTCGCCCTTATGGTACTCGCCTCGTTTTTTCAATATACCCTGGGCTTGAAATTCCGCCTGAACGCCTTTACCGGCGGGGTCGCGCTTTCGCTGGCGGTCATCCCGATCATCTATACCATCACCGAGGAAACGCTCAACTCCCTGCCGAAAACGATGACCGAAGCGAGCCTCGCCCTGGGAGCGACGAAATGGGAAACTTCACTGTTCGTACTCCTTCCGGCCGCAACCCAGGGAGTGTTCGCCGCTTTCCTTCTGGGATTGGGAAGGGCGTTCGGGGAAACGATGATCGTGCTCATGGCGACCGGCAACGCGGCGCTCTCTTCTTGGAACCTATTCGAGCCGGTGCGGACGATGTCTGCGGCAATCGGCGCGGAGATGGCGGAAGTCGTCTTCGGCGACGCCCATTACAATATCCTGTTTTTCATCGGCGTATGCCTGTTCATCTTTTCATTCTCGCTCAATGCGATCGCCGAATTTTTTCTCAAGCAGCGGATGATGAAGCGGTTCAAGGGGGGAGCATGAAGCTTATCAAGGTACGAAAGAAGATCGCCGGAGAGGGGTTCATTCTCCTGACGAAAGGCTGCGCCTATCTTATCATCGGCATGGTGGCGTTTATTTTCTTTACGATTCTGCGCGGCGGATGGGATACCCTGAGCCTCGAATTCATCTTCACCTCGCCGAAAAGCGGCATGACCGAAGGGGGCATTTTCCCTGCGATCATCGGCACCTTCTTTCTGGTGTTCATCATGTCGGTCATCGGCGTTCCGGTGGGATCGGTGACGGCGATATTCCTTTCTGAATATGTCAAGAAAAGCTCGATCATTTCGAAAACGATCCGGTTCGCGGTCAATACCCTTGCCGGGATACCGTCGATTGTTTTCGGGTTGTTCGGGCTCGGTTTTTTCATCCAGTTCGTCGGCCGGAACATGGACCGCGCTTTCTCCCCTCCGGGAGAGCTCGTTTGGGGCCAACCGTCGCTGTTGTGGGCGGGACTCACCATGGCGCTTCTGACGCTGCCCGTCGTGATCGTGGTGGTCGAGGAGGCGATAGCGGCGGTGCCGCAGGAGCTGCGCGAGGCGAGCCTGGCGCTCGGCGCGACGAAATGGGAGACCATCACCCGCATCGTCCTTCCGAACTCGATCACCGGAGTATTGACGGGAGCGATTCTGGCGGTGAGCCGCGGGGCGGGCGAGGTGGCGCCGATTCTTTTTACCGGCGTTGCCTACTATCTTCCCTACATTCCGTCGAAACTCTCCGATCAATTCATGCAGCTCGGCTATCACGTGTATGTCATGGCGACGCAGTCGACCAATGTAGAGGAGACGCTCGGGATCCAGTATGCCACCACGCTGGTGCTGCTGCTTCTGACCTTTATGCTCAACCTGTCGGCCATCCTGCT
>JAFGNB010000378.1 GCA_016927235.1 Chitinispirillaceae bacterium | reverse complement strand
TTCCCGCGCACTTCGGTAAGCAGGCCCGCTTTAAAGAACGCTTCCCTTCCCTCCTCAAAGGGCATCCGCACGACATTCGGAACGGTGACCACATCACGATTGATGCCGACGACATTCGGCATGATGAGCCGGTCGATCACGATAATACCGCCGATCGACCCAACGATTATAATAAGAAATACTGCAGGAAGAAGCCGCTTCCAGAAAAAACTGGCCGGAATGCTAATAGTATAGCTTCGCTTCATCGAGAATCACCAGACGCTTTCTATCTATCGTCAAATATCGTTTTTTCTGCAGCTGGGAAAGCACCCGCGAAACCGTTTCACGGCTTGTACCCGCCATGTCGGCGATCGTCTGGTGCGTCGGCCGCCTGTCGATGACGGTCACCGAGCCTATTTTCCGGCCGTTGTCTTTAACCAGCTGCAGCAGCACCTCGGCGACACGGCCGAAAACGCTCATCATCGAAAGTGTATTGACGTGCCGGTTCGTTCTGCGCAACCGGTGCGACATTTCCACAAGCATGGCGATCGAGATTTTCGGATATCGCTGAAGAATGTCGATAAACGGTTTACGATACAGCATGAGTAGGGTGCAGGGCTCGGCAGCGATTACCGACGCGCTCCGGGGTTCGCCGTCGAGTACCGCCATTTCCCCGAAGAACTCTCCGGAACGCAGTGTCGCCAGAATTGCCTGTTTCCCTTCGGATGAAAGCACCGCGACATGTACACTACCTGAAACGATAATAAAAAAAGTCTGGTGTTCGTTATCCTCTTCGTGGACGATGGTCTCGCCTGTCTTGAACGTTCGCTGGATCATCACCGACCGGATCGCCTGACGATCGGCCGAGGACAAATTTGCAAACAGCGGAACATCGGCAATAAAGGTTTCTAGCTCCTTTGCATCCATGAATACTCCGTTTCACCATATAAAAACGACCCGTCACGCACCATTACCGGACGTTGTTGATAAAATAGTTCCGGACACTTTGAAATACTATTACCTCCCTTAATTGAAAGGTTCGGTGATGAATTGTCCGAAAAGGGGCACCCCGATACCCCGGCCTGCCATAACACGTTCAATCAAATAAGGATAAATGCGCAATCCCAACGGAAGCGGACCCCCGCACTGCGGGGGAGGTGCGAAATCGAATGTCAATGTTTACGGAATGGAAGATTGTCGTCATGAACCGGAAGATCGTCAACCGGAAGCTTTTCGAGCCGTTCCGGTTCTGATACGGGATGCAGAAAAAGATACGCGACGGCGCCGAGAGCAACTCCCCCGACCCCCGCGGTTGACCATAAAATGATCTTCGGCGTCTGATCCTTAACAATATATTTACTTTGCTTCTCGGGATCCGTGGACCATTTAAAACTGAAAGAGATAATGCTGAACTCATCATTCACACGGATATCCGGAACAGCTTCAAGGTCGAACACCACACGAATGAGGTCGTGCCATTCCGGTTTTAATCCCTTGACCGCCTTGTTGACATCGATTTTCCCCTGCTCGATGACAAATCCCTTAATGGGAGGCTCTGATGCGGTCGGCACCGGAGATGCTCCGACACGCGTATCGTTGAACTCGAAAATGAGTTTCTTTTCACGAAGTTTCACTTCGTAAAAATAGCTGGAGGGTTTATCCCGGAATATGAAGTATGCAGAGATGATTTTCTCATCCGGTTCGGCCCCCGGCTCGGCGGTCAATTGAACCCCTTCGATAATTGCGTTCTGAAAAGTACTCTCCTCGGTGCTGCCCGAGAGGGAACTCGGGGGAGCGGTATATGGTGTGCTCGCCGCTTCCGATCCTTGCGAACCGCCTTCCGATCCCGAAAATATTTCAGGCCCTGAAAGAGGCGGTTCTTGAGCAGCGGGCTCCTGAAGTTGTCCGGCCGGTTCCGTTTCAATCGGAGCCGTTTCTTCGGCCGGAAGCTGACCCGATTCGGGAGTACCCTCATCAATAACGGATTCATTAACCTCGTTACTTTCCTGAGCAAACAGGGATACCTCTGAAACGATTCCAAGCATCAGCAGACAACAGACTATTTTTACCGTTTTTCGGTTCATGGATGGACCTCGCTGCAACCTATTATATTACAAAATACCCTAAAAGCCTACTTTTATCAAGCTCAATCTACGATAGACCGACAATTGCCGTACAAATCGTACGTTCGTGAGAAATTGAAATCAGCAAGGAGGTAATTTTTTCTTTTCGGAAATGTTCGGCCAAATCGTAAGAGAGCACTTTGATTTCAGGTCTTCCGGAAACGTTGTCGGGTAAAATCTCGATACTCTTCCATGTTGCAAACCGTTGAAACGATCCGGGCAAAGCTTTGTAAAACGCCTCTTTCGCACTCCAACGGCCGGCGAAATGGAGGGCAGGATGCGCTTTTTGAGTGCAATAGGCAATTTCGTTTGAAGTAAATACTTTTTCCAGGAAATGGGAGCCGTATTTTTCAATCATTTTGTCAATTCGTTCTATCTCAACCACATCAATTCCTATCCCCTTCACCGAAATCACTCCTTATCGTTATCAAACGGTAATTAATCGATATATCATCAATGTCGCACCATATATTATAATTAAACCGTACTGCACAAACAACCATCAAAACATATTTCTGCGCCATCCGATGATTGAAAACGCGCTTTTTATTTTTCTTATTCTTTATACCCTCGCAGTCATTTTTTTTCTCGGCATCTCACTCGTCTTCCCGAAAGGGCAAAAAACCGTCGGTACGGCAATTGAACCGGTTTCAATCGTGATCCCGTTTAAAAATGAAGCTGAAAACCTTCCCACATTGATTGCATGGTTACAACAACAGGATTTTCAGGGTACCATGGAGGTTGTTTTTATCGACGACGGCTCTGACGACGAATCAAGGGCGATCATCGAACGGGCCCGTGCGGAAAGTGCGTTCGCGGTACGGCTTCTCACGAGCCGGTTTGATAAGAAACGCTCTCTTACCAGCAAACAACAGGCACTCGATCTTGGTATCCGCGAGGCGTCATACCCCCTTATCGCATTGACCGACGCGGACATGACGCTTGAGAAACAGTGGCTCCGTTCGCTGGCGGTCTCCCTCCATCCGGGGAGCGATCTTGTTTTCGGCCATACGGCGATTCTTCCCGGACGCTCTTTTTTTTCCATCTTTCAATCATTTCAGCTTGCATCGCTTTTTTCAATCGCCGCAGTATTCCACCATTGCGGCATTGCCGGTTCATGCATGGGAAACAACCTGCTGCTGCGCAAAGCGGCGTATCTTGAGTGTGGCGGCCATGACGCCATCGGGTATTCGATTACCGAAGATTGCGCCCTCCTGCGTCATTTCCGCCGCTGCCGCCGTAAAACCGGCATTGTCGCGCCCTTTTACCCGATGGCATTTACCGCAGCTCACCACTCCCTCAGGCTTTTTCTACAGCAGGCCCGACGATGGGTATGCGGAGGATTTGCCGACGGAATTAATTTGTTCATAACCGGTGTTGTTTTCACGCTGCAGAATGCGGCGGTTGTCGCCGGTGCGGCGGGTTTCTTTTCATTCAAGGTCCGCCTTGTTGCCCTGATAAATTTTTTTCTTACATGGGGCTTCCTGGCTATCAACTTTCAAAAAAACCGGTCTCCGATTACTGCGCTCTTTTTCCCGCTTTATTTTCTGTTGCTCCTCATCGAAACCATTGCGTTGCTTCCCGCAGCGTTTTTTAAACAGGGTATTGTATGGAAGGGAAATCGCGTGTAAATCACCATGAGGCCGCTCCTTTTGCACTATTTTATCACCAATCGATGCAACTCCCGCTGCCGCTTCTGTTCCATCTGGTCTGAAATGCCCAAAACGGATGAAACGAAGGAGAATGTTTTCAGAAATCTCAAGACTGCGCGTCGATCCGGCTGCCGCTTCGTCGATTTCACCGGCGGCGAACCGCTGCTGCACCCCGATCTGCCCCTGTTTCTTGCGGAAGCGAAGAAATACGGCTACATCACCTCCGTAACGACAAATTGCATACTCTTCCCTTCAAGAGTGGGAGAGCTTGATGGTCGCATAGATCTGCTCCATTTCAGTCTAGATGCCGATACTCCCGAAGTGCACAACGCCCTGCGCGGCAGCGCATCCTTTGAAAAGGTCATTGAAAGCATTCCGCTTGCGCTCCGTCACCACCTTGTTCCCGATCTGCTTTTTACCTATACCGATGATAATATCGATAGCTTCGAAGGAGTGTATCGAATCGCCCGGAAATACCGCCTTATAGCCCTTCTTGATCCGGTTTTTTCAATAAACGGAGCGGATACCGTGTCGCGTACGACCCATCTCAAAGCCCTGCGGTTGGCGGCGCACAAAGGAGTCTACCTCAATAAAGCGCACCTTTCATTACGGTTTGCCGGCGGTAACCGCATCCGAAAGCCCGTCTGCAGAGCAGTCGATTCTACTATCGTGATCATTCCCGGCAGTCTGCGGGCACTGCCCTGTTTCCATCACCGTTGTACGACCTTGCCCTTCGGAGCCGAACTTCAATCGAGGGAACATCTTCCGGAAATAGTGACAACAGCCCGCCTCATGCAGGGGAAATACCCATTTTGTGAGGGGTGCCATATCAATTGTTATTTCGACCCATCCTATAATTATCTCCATAACCGCCTTTTTTTCCAGTCGCTCTCATCCAAATTCTCGTATATTATCACCAAATATTTTATTTATGGACATGTTCACGCATTTTTCAAATTATATTATCATACGATGATTTCTGCGGTGAAGTATCTTTTATTAATTTTATTGCGCCACAAAAGAATCTGTAGTAATTTATGAGGGTTACTACAAGCAGAAATCCGTTACATGATACAACCAAGTTTAATCGAATAATCAGTGGCGCTTTGCCTGGAATGGAGTAATACGAACGATGACTAAATTACGAAAGGTCTCTTTCGGTTTCTTCGCTCTTTTCCCGTTACTCTGTTCTCTCGATGCTGCGTCGCTCAATGTACCCAATAACTTCCCGACCATCGCTGCGGCGATGATGGCGGCAAAAAAAGGTGATACCGTTGAAGTAGAGGCGGGAAGTTATCACGAATATGTGTATGTATCACCGGATATAACCCTGCTCTCGCGCTCCCTATTCAAAGCGATTCTCGACGGAAGGGGAAGGGGAACGGTGGTCACCCTGGGCAACAACTCCGTTATCAGCGGATGTGAGGTGCGCAACGGGACCATCGGCATTTTCTCAACGGCAAATGGAGTAACGATTTCGCAATGCCGCATCGCTTTCAACCAGCAAACCGGCATCATGTGCGTCGGGAACCTCCCCAGGATCGAGGATAACCTTATTGTCTATAATAAAGGCTCGGGCATCCAGGGGTGGGATGTCCGCACCACCTCTTCATCAATCAATCACAACACTGTCGCCTATAATGGAAACAACGGCATCTCCATCGGCGGCAATTCAAGCATCATTCTTGAAAACAATATTATCGCCTATAACAGCCAGTTCGGCCTCAAGCCGTCCGAGGAATCGGTGCGGATACAGATGATCAATAACAATTTTTATCAAAACGCAAAATTTACCACTGTGCTTCCAAGCGATAATTTTTCCTTCAATCCGATGTTCCTTGATGCACCCCAGCTTAATTTCATACTCGACAAAAGCTCGAGATGCATCGGAAGAGCGTCGGATAATCAAAATATCGGCGCTCGAGTGGTGTACTGAATCGGGGTAATGTCATTTCAACTTATAAACCGGGAGTGGTATATGGATAAGCATGTTGTTGTCGATCGT
>JAFGNB010000377.1 GCA_016927235.1 Chitinispirillaceae bacterium | reverse complement strand
CGAAAACAGGCTGACGAAGCTGTACTCCGTGGTCGTGACCGTCAGATCGTATTTGCCGGCCTGCCGCCGCGCGCCGATCGACGCCGAGGTGCAGTCGGTTCCTATCCAGTAATACTGGGCGCCTTTTCGCTCGGCGACGAACACCTGGCCATATCGTTTGTAAATGGTGATCCCGCGCGGCGAGTCGAACTGGTTGTCGCCCGTGCCGTACGACCCGAACCGGTCGAGCAGCTGAAGGTGGCGGTCGAACTTCAGGATGCAGTGTTTTTCGGTGTCGGTAATCCAGTAATTATGGTAGTAGTCGATCGCACCGTATGAGGCTGCATATCCTGCGGGAAGGTCGGCTTGCCTGAGGATTCGTCCGTCGAAGGAACATTTTACCAGCCGTTTCCCCCCGTTTTCAGCATAAAACACCGCCTGCTCGTTCTTGAAGAAACTCCAGCGTGCCTTTCCGTCGGCAACGGCAAGGGCCGTCGGGGCCCCGGAACAGGGCGGAAAAATGCGAAGCACGTTTCCCGTGGAATCGAAAACGACCACGCGGCGGTTACCCGTATCGGCGACATACACCCTTCCCTTCTCATCGAGCCCCACACGTGACGGGCCGCGCAGGCTGCCGCCTTCACCCGCCGTGTTAAAATTGCGCACCCATCGTAGTTTCGACTTCGGATTAAAAAGTTTCACCACCCGGTGGTTGCCCGAATCGGCGACGTACACATCGCCGCGGCCGTTGGCGGCAATCCCTTTGGGGTGCAGAAAGCGATCCTTTCCCCCGCCCTGTTTCCCGTACAGTCCAAGCGTCCACATCGATGTGTTGTAAATGATCTGATGCCGCCCCGAGTTGACGCCGTAAACAACCACCTCGTCGTCGTCCTTCTCGGTGGTTGTATCTTCCCACGCCGTAAGACGGGCGGTCGCAAGCCCCTGCGGATTATCGAAAAAGGTGCGCGGCCCGAAAAACATGAAGAGATGCTGGGGTGTGGCCTTGCGGATACCGTAGGAGTGCCCGTAAGGAGGGAAAACGAGACTGGCGGCCGTAGAGGGTGCACTGCCGGCGAAGAGCGCCGGGAGTATAAACGCCACCGCATTCCAGCGATGCAGCGAATAAATGCAAGCTCGACGGCAATAAACCATTGATGCATTCCAACAATTCATCCGATTCCCCGAAGGATGATCGCGAAACAGGATAGTAGTGATAAAAATAACACATTCCCAGCAGGAGGAACCATCGTTCGACCGGTTGGAAGAGGTTAAGGAGAAGTGACGAGGGGCATGGCGGGCAAGAGGTAGAGGATATCCCCTATAAAAAAATTCATTTCAAACCTTCCCACGAAAAATGGTTATATTATTTACGTTATCACCCATACGTTCACTTCTTGAAATGAGGGCCTGTGAGCAGAGGAAACCGTTCGGAGTGTGGTGCTGCGGTGATGCTTGTCGCCCTGTTCATCCTGTTTTCCCGCCCGGCATCGGCCGGGGAACTGCACACATCGCCTCCGAAACCGACCCTGTTCCCGTTTCTCTCCGCCGCCTGCGCAGTGGCAATCCCCGCGAAAAATGCTGCTGCGGGAAAAGACAGCATGGTGGTCACCCGGCTTACTATGTATCAATGGGCGGAGAACGATTGGGTCCCGGACGGCGATATCGATTTTACCTATGACGATCGAGGACATATAATTGAATGGATCGATAATTCCACACTTGACGATTCGACCTCTTCACGAACGACATTCGAGTACAATGAACACGGGAAAAATGTCCGCGAAATGACCTTTACCAGGGACTCATCCTCGGGGTCTCCTTCAATCGATCTTGCTATTGCAGAGTATTATTTCGGCGATCAGGGTAACGCCGATAATCTCTACAGCACCTCCTTCTCATTATCGGCGATCGATCTCGGCAATTCGAAGGTGCCTGCAATGGACTCCGTAATCCGTGTTTATTCAACCTGGAATTCATCAACGGAATCATGGGATACCACCCATCACTTCAAACATTCGTATTCCTACAGCAGTAATTCGGTCAGAATCGCTTATGAAGACCGGATGACCGGAACCGCGGGGCAGTCCGCCGATCAATACGAAGATATTTACAAATTAAACTCAAGCGGCCTTGTCGATACGATAGTCAAATACTGTTTTGACGATTATGGGAACCGTTACGATTTCGGATGTATCACTTATGAGTATCAAAACGGAAAATTGATCTCCATGCTTGCGGTGAGGCTGGGCGACGAAATAGGATTGTTTCCGTATGAACAGAAAATCTCCGTATGTTACTCCCCCGCCGGTGTAATGGATTCCTACATAGTCGATTATCGTTACTCTTCTTCGGAACCATGGAAAAAAATGCTGAAAATAGTCTTCGTTTATTCCTCCATTTCCATTCCGGTCATTGAACCGTTTTCATCGTCGAAATCAATCGGTGCGCTTTTTGTAGCACGGAAGGGGGGAAGGCTCCTGCTTGCGGCGCCTTCAGGGATGAACATCGCGGAGATCCTTCACCTCGATCTGCAGGGGAGAGTCGTCAACCGCTTCCGTCCGGCCGGATCGCGTCAAACGGGATCCCCGGCGGCGCTTCCGTTCCGGGTACCGGATGGATCGATTACCCTGCTGCGGGTGCGGACGAACCGGGGGGATTGCACGTTCCGGGTAAAAGGATCAATAGAAACGTCGGCCTGGTGAGTTTCCCTCTCGGATCAGACCCGCTGATAATTGGTGGCCTTTTCGAATCCCTCCACCCTGAACTTTTTCCTGTTGCCGATTGCTTTTCTGATGCAATCCTCGGGAAAGAAATTGTAAAAGACCGGCTCCAGAAACGTATCGTCAGGGGCCCCGTTGACCAGAAACCGTCGCATTGACGCGTCTTTTTTTATGAGGTCATGCAGCCCTGTCCCCGGATAGATGCGATAAAAGGAATTTACCCCGACCGTGGAAACCTCCATTGCATCGAGAAACTCAATACAGCGTTCGAGAGAATCCGGATGTTCATTGGGAAAACCCGTGGACAGATCAACCGCGATTTTAATCCGGTAATGTGACGCACGGTTGCAGAACTCTTCAACGCTTCCGAAATTGTTGTCGATACTGTTCAGGCTCAGTGTAATCAGCCGTGCCCCGGACTGCTGCAGATAGAAAAACAGCTCCTCCGACACTGGGTCGGGTTTCATATACAACGTCCAGTTTACCGGTCCGCAGCTCGCAATGAGCGATTTGCAGACAGAAACAGCACGGTCCAGTTCCAGATTGAATTCACTGTCGCATAAATGAAACTGTTCGATTCCTTTTTCCTTCAACATGGCTATTTCCTTACCCACCAGGTCCGGGGGGTGAAAAATGTTCCGCTTGCCGGCTTCGGTACAGAAAAGACAGGTGCCGTCACACCCCACCTGAGTGCGGAATCCCGCGATACCCCCCGTTTGTGCGTACAGCCCATAATCAAACAGTAATTTTCTTTCGAAACGATACTCCGAATCGGGGAAATAGTCGTATCCGTCAATTACTCGTGGGGAGGGTTCATTACATTCAAGGCGGTTCAGCAGATCAACAAGCGCCGGCTCACCCGGTCCCGAAATGCCGAAATCGGCACTGGTGTATGCAAGAATCTCTTCGGGCATGATCGAAAAACCGGATCCGCCGAGTATCGTTGTACAGCCGCACTTTCCGCACCTGGAAACGATCTTTTTAATATCGGGAAGGTAGTATTCATTATTCTGAAACAGTACCGTATCGATCTGGCGGATAGTAATTCCGACCGCGTCGGGACGGAATCGCCTTATTGCTTCTTCAATATCGTTGTCAACGTCTGAGGAGAAACAGAGGTCGCATGCCTCATACCGGTGCCGTGTCTTCGAAAGTTCTCCTGCAAGGTACTCTATACCCAGCGGCACGACCGGCGGAAAACGGTATCGGTTGGTATTGATGAACAGGATTTTCACGCTCTTCCTTCCACGGTCATTCACGTAAAAACGGAAATCCTATGGAAAAATTATATCGTAAGAGAAATTTTCCCAAGAATAAAAACACAGCTTATCATGAAGCACGTGTACGGGTCACTTGACCGGTCGCGCTGTCGGATCATATCCATTACTGTCGTTTCCAGCGTCCGCAATAGAGGCGATACGGTTGCTGTTCCATGCTTGCGGTTTCATTCCTGCACTTTAATACATCATGGTATATTATACTATCGAGGATACCGGCATATGAGTAACAGCGTTTTCAGGGGTAAATCACCGCCGCCTGCCGGAAAGAAGCGATATCGATTATCCGACAGGGATCCTTCGGTGCGGCCTGCCGCATCCGGCACCGATCAGGAGATCGATGCGGCATTGTCCTCGACAAGGCTCTTTGCGAATGCGCGCAACCGCATGTTGGCAAGCAGGAAGCTGTACAATCTGCTGTTCCGGCCGTACCTCCTGAAACTGCCGATCGAGTTTGCCGCGATCGTCATGATGATCTTTTTTTCCGCTGATAGATGCCACCTCCGGAGCGGAAAACAGGGTGAAAAAAGGGATCATCACTCCGTTGCAGCGGTTTCACCAAGAAGCGCACCCTCCAACCGTTCCGCCAACCATGCCGGATCTGAAAACAATCGTTTTACCGGTGCAGAACAGGGTCAACCCGCTACCGCTGCAATGCATTCACCTAAGGAGAGTGACGGACGTTCTTCAATGAGACCGTATGCGGGAAAAGATGCCTCAACACCGCAGCGAATGACGGAATCTTCCCCCGCCGCCGAACGCCGGATGCCCGGAACGGTCTCCGCAAAAAAAAACCGTCGCCGAACCGCCGCCCTTTCCCCCATGCAGACGGAGGGCAGGAACACTATTTCCGATACCCGAACGGAAATGATTGACAACGAAACCAGCGACCTTGACAAGAAAACGATATTTTACGAACCCGTAAACAACGGCTCCGTCCGGGGAACCGACGGCACGAACGCCGGTTCGAACATCCGTTCTTCACGTACCTCATCGCCTGACCGGTCCGACCGCCCACCACGACCTGACGCGGCCCCGGTGTCAACGAACAGGATTAGAATACTATCCGGTCTTGCCGGCTCTTTTGGAGGTCGCCTCGAAAAAGTTCTTGAACACTACGGCGATTATTACAAACTGAAAATTATCCTTCCCGCTAAAAACGTCGAAGCGTTCAAAGCAGCCCTCTCTCAAAAAGCGGTCGTTTCATACGCTTTCACTACGGTAGCGGCGACGCGCGACACTACCATCATATCTTTTGAAATGCATGCAAAAAAGTAGCCGGCCGGCGGGGAGGATAATTCTATTTTCCGGCGATTTTCTGCAACCGGTGCGCCGAACCCCGGCCGTGAATGAGGGGGCTCCAACACAGCACAACGCGGCTTTTTGTTCGCTCAACAAAATTGTTTAAATTCATTCCATCCGCACGTTATCATTATACGTGAGAAGCCTGAAGGAGGGAAAGTATCACCATACGTCGTTTCCGCTTGATGGTGAACTGTATTTTCTTGTTTAAACGTTTAATGGGATAGTGACGCTATGAAAACCGCGATTATTGTTCTCTGTGCAGCCGTCATAAGTGCCGGTAACAGCGGCAGTTACGATAGTCGGGCATTCGGCGGGTACAAGTTCGTGCCGCAACCGATTTCGGATTCAACCGTACATCTGTATGTGTACGAAATTGATACCAATGAGGTCGTCTGCCAAATAGTTCTGAAAAATCTCAATACCCGCCATTACCATCCCTACGAATTTCACAACGGCATCCTTTATGTCATTCTGTGCAACGGTGGGAAGCAGGGGGACATGTCCTCGGGAAGCATTAATGAACTATGGAAATTCGACAGGGGAAGGTCCAATACTCTTCTGTTCAGCGCTCCGGGTCTGGATTTCCGCGTTTCCCCGGACAACAACATCATTGCCGCCACCGACGGCAGCGCGTTGAACCCCAACGGAGGGCATCTGCTGTTCATCAACAGCGGAGGGATGCTGATCAGGCGACTCTCGGTCAGGGATTTCGCGATCGAGGATTTCGGTGATCTCTATTTAACCAATAGTCAATGTTATTTCACCGTAGGCGGTCCGGAGAGCTGCATCGACCGGCTTTACAAGATTGATCTGGGCTCGTTCAATTGGACCGTCGACAAGCTCCACGGACTCTCCTTCTGCGAGGAGTATGATTTCAATGCCGTCACTGAAACCGTCATCGGAAGCGACTTTCCACAGCTGTTTGATCAATTCGATGAAGAGGCTATGAGAGTGGAGCAAACGCCCGTCACCCTGTGGACATACTGTCTGAAAACCGGACAACGGGAGGTTGTTTCCACCTCAACGGCCAAGCGGTTCAATCCGCAATGGCTTAATGACAGCATCGTCGGATTCGATGATCCGGCCGGGGATATAAGGCTCAGGATCAATATGTACCGGTAAAGACACGGAGAGCATGACCGGATATGCCGATAACAGACGGCTCAATGATCTGTCGAATCAGGTAAGGAAACTGGAGGAGACATTCCGGCCGACTCGGCCCGTGGAACAAACGGGCGGTGCTGCGGATTATCGACTGAGGGGATGATTGACGGGAGTGTTACGCGCAAAGCATCCGGCGGCCCACCCGCTTCAGCAAATTGATATTGTCAAAATGGAGAATCGGAATCAGAAATAAAGACCTATCGTAACAGCGTAACTCTATTTATTTGAATGTAATCGCCCGCCCTCATCCTTACCGTATAACAGCTCCGCGCGACATTCCGCGCATCCCAGGTGAAGCATTCTGCGGGCGAGAAGGCGCGGCCGTATCGCGCCCTCCCGGAAAAGGTGCCGTTTACCGTCCCGACGGCTCAAGCAGGTCTTCATCGATATTGGAGACACGTGACGCGTCAATGAAGAAGTGCTCGAATTTTTCAAATGACGATCCGTTGTCGAGCGTGTAGGTGCAGCGCACCGAAACGCAGGGCGTCAGATAGTTTTTTCCTCCGGCAGGTGTGCAGACATATGATTGTATCCCGTCTTCGGCGTTTATCGACGTTACGGTTACCGTCTGTTTCATGGAATTTTCAACTGACTGTTTTTTCGCGGCCAATTGTTCCAGGCGTGCCGTTGTCGCTGAGAATTTGACCATTCTTTGCAGGGAAACAGGTTGTAAATCCGGATTCCGGATTTCGAAGCCGCAGAGTTCTTCGTTGCCGGTAAAAGCGATACGGACATAGGCGGAGTTGTCGACGACATGGCAGCCGTTGATTTTTCTGGTATACCGGTAGGTCTGGATAACGCGGCGCGGAACGAGGTCCGGTTTGCTCAAGGTCCAGTCGGTCTCCGTGTTTGCGAAAACGAAATTGCGGCTTTCGGCGCCGAGCAATTTTTTCAGGCAGAGCGATGCTTTCTGTTTCAGATCGTTCAAACCTGCGGGCGACTCATCGGACAGCGGTTGGATAGAGGGGGAATTGAAATAACAGATCCCTCTCCTTTCATCATACCCAGCAAAGGTATCGAGGCTGTCGGCGATCCGCACGTTAACGAGAAGCCGCTTGATGTCGGCGGCGGATACCGGACGATTCGTCATTTCATAGAGTAACGGCCGCGATGAAATCATGGCGGTATCGAGAAGCCGCGAATCGGAAACATCGACATCTTTGGTGATCGGACGTGACGACAGCGACGACAGGAAATCCTTCACCCGTCCCGACATTGTCAAAGGGGAGGAACTGATTGATGCGGCAAAGGCGATAATGGTCAAAATCGATTGTAATGGAGTATTCGTAGTCATAAAAGCCTCACGGTTTATTGTTCAAATGGGTTGTTTCTCTCCGGCAGCGTGAAAACGTCAATATTCCGGCGTCCCGACGGTCGCCCAGCCCAGCCATCCCATTCCGCTCGGTGCCAGATCGTCGTCGGCATTCGACCACAGTTCATAGGCATACGTATCGTTGTAAGCGGCGGTAGCCGGCTGTAGTCCGGGATTTCCGCCCACCTCGTAGACCCAGTGAACCTGCGCCTGGCGCCAGGCGTAGTAAATGGTGTTGTTCTGGCTTACCCACCGGTCCCAGAATTCCCTCGACATGGAGTCCGGCTGTACATATTCATAGGTAACCGCGCGATGCCCCTGGACGGTATGGACGCCTGCAAAGCAATCTTCCCATCGTTCATATTCGTCCCGTTCCGAATCGCATTGATCAAGGGCTTCGGCGACGAACCATTCGCATGCCGCGGCCTGTACCCATTTGAGATAACCGTTGCCGCCGAAACGTATATCGCTCCAATTGGTGATCTCATAGGTTGAGTTGCATCCCAGATAGGGCCCCGTACCGCATCCGTGCCCTGCATAGAATAGAAAATCCACGCCGTTGGTTTCCGCCGAGGTGCCGGTCCAGCGTGCAGCCGTACACTCCGTATCTCGCCGGTTGTACCTTCGCCACGAGTTGCCGATACCTTTTGCAACAACGGCGTTATGGAAACCGTCCGCCTCGTCGTGGGGGGAGTCCAGATTGAGGTAAACGCTGCACCCGTTTCCGTAGTAATACTCGATGCTGTGCGTCGCATACCACAGGTACGGCGGGACCCCGTAAACGGATGCCGCCCCTGTTATCGCGAGGATAACGAGAGCAATTGTCGGTGTCGATGATTTCATAGTAACCGCTCCTGAAAATGGTTGGTGAGGAATGTACGGCGAACCTTTCGTGCCCGGGCACATCACAACCGGTACACCCTCCTTTCCCGCCGGTTGTCAGACATCCTTCCTTTCCTACTGGATAAAAGCAGCGGGCGCCTGGTAACGGCAACCCCGAAAATGTACTTTCATCATATCGGTTTCGCCGATTGTTGTCAATAATAAGTGTTGCTTATTTTCATATATAAAAACAAGGTAATTAAAGCGCTTTAATAGTCACAATTTGCATTAAATCAATATATTAT
>JAFGNB010000376.1 GCA_016927235.1 Chitinispirillaceae bacterium | reverse complement strand
GCCAGAACAATACGGGGAAGTCGAATACGGGTGATAACGGCCACGGCACCGTCGGGAACCGGAAAATCGCATCCGAAAAGGCCGTTCGCCAGAGCCTTGATAATGTCGGGTATGGCAAACCTCATGGGACCGATGCCGCATCCGATTACCGCGAGCAGCAGTGCGCAAACGACAAGTGCCGCGATAAAGGCGATTTTCACCGCCAGCGATCGCCGGTACCGCTCATGAATCCTCCGGGTGCCCATCGTCATTTCCAGGAGTACAGTTCGAGGTCGCGGGCCATCGCGGTATAGAGATCGTCGGCGCCGTAGAAACGTTTGAAAATCCGGTTTCCCTCCCTCTCCACGTCGAGATCGCGGAACAGATCGGGATGAAAGAGTTTTGCCATATAAAGGACCTGCAACAATGCCCGCTGCTGGGGCCACCAGTTGCAGGACGCCGTGGTGTAGTAAATGCGCCGGTTCTTGACTGCATTGACCGATTGCATAAGGGGATCGGCGAGAACATCGTTTATGGTCATGGGGAGTTTATGTGCAGGTCCGCCTTTTTGCCATGACTGTACCTGAAAACGTGAAATGAAAATGAAATCAGGATTCCATTTCATGATATGCTCCCGTGAAACAATAATGCCGTGTTCTCTTTTTGCGTTGCTTTTTGGATGACGGACTATATTTCTGGCGAAATTATTCGCCTCGCCGGCCACATTGATGCCTCCCGCAAGTTCTATGGGATCGAATTTGTAAAGGGTATTAAGGATGTCGCCGGTCCAGCTCGTCCAGGCGAAATAGACTTTCGGTTTGACGGAATCGGGAAGGGACGAAGTGATTGAAACGACGGGGCGCACGGTTTTCGCAATAAATCGCTTGAGACTGTCAGCTCCCGCCTGCAGCCGCATAGCTTTCCCGATCAGATCAATCTGCCGGTCGAACATTTCGAGCATCGGTATATCACTCGGAAACGAAACCGCAACCACCGCCGCATCCGTTTTCGAGGAAAAGGAAGCGACATCGGCTTGTGATGCGAAAATCAGGTCGGGCTTGAGTGAAGCAATCAATTCAATATTCATTCCAAATTCACCGATATCAGGAAGCGTGAGCAGCCGCCCCCCGCACCCCCGCTCCTCTTCGGGCAGCACGCAGGAATGCGAGATTCCCGCCAGTTTTTCGCATCCGCCCATGGCGACGATGAGACGGGTATACATTGTAAAGGGAGATACAACCCGACTGACCACCGGCGGAATCGAGACGCTTCGCCCCGCCGCATCCACGAGCGTGTCGGGAGCGGTGGATCCGGCTTCCGCCTTCGGTCGCCCGCTGCGGCCGCAGCCGTCGACAAACAGCGCGGCCAGGAGGACGATTCCGATAATCAGCCGGCGGGTCATTGACGCATCGCCTTCGCGGTCGCGATCCCCTTGCCGATCACCATGCGGTACTCCTCTCCCGCGCAGGCAAGACAGACCGCTTTTCCGTTGCGAAACACCGCGCGGGATTCCATGACGCTCTCCCCGCAGACACTGCACGCCTGCGAATCGACGAGGGGGGCAAACGGCAATTCCGGCACCGGCACGTCGGTGATGGTGAAAAGCGCCTCGACCGGCATCGCGGCCGTTTCGAATGAACGCTTTATCCAGAGTTCCTTCATGCGCGCGCTTTCCGCATCACTGAGTTTTTCGCGGCGCTTCACCGCCTTTTCAAAAAGGGCGTCGCCCTCCTTCCGCTCTTCCTCGTTGCCTGCCGAAGCGTCGAATCTCAGTACACTTACCCGCACCGCCCGGTCGCCTCCGCGCCGGTAGAAGGTTGCGGCGGTCCTGCCCAGGTCCTTGTAGACAAGCGCGTTATTGCCGAGCGTGCATCCCGACGCGAACTGTATGCCGTCGGCCACGCAGCTATTCCCTTCGATCACCGCCATGATCTCCTCCATGCCGGTGTTGTCGGCGATACCGAGGCGCCTGAAGGCAGCCTCCACCGCCTTGACTCCAAGCGCCAGACCCGGGCAGTAGTGCCCATGCAGCATCCCGGCCAGCTCAAGCAGCCGTTCGATGTCTCCGTCGAGCAGAAGTTGCTGCGGGATCCGGCGCGGATGCTTCCGGTCAATAATCAAATCTTCCATCATGTCCTCCGTTGTTATCATTAGCGCGGTATCCTCATGCGGGTAAGGGCATCCGATTGAACGCCCTTGCAAGAAGTATCCACAACGCGGTGTAGCCTAATACCACTCCCCGCCGGTGCCCCCCGTGCGATCCACCGTCCACAGCATGGCGCCGATGCGCCCGCAAACCGCGTTCTCGATCTCTCCGTCAATCGCGATTTCCCGCAGCGACTCCTCGATGACGGGCCTGATTGCCGCCTGTCGCGAGGCATCGTCCCCGGAGAAAAATACCGCGTAAAAATCGCTCCACGCCCCGATCGTCTTTTTTTCCTTCCAGCGGATGGTTTCGAACGTACAATCGGGAACATACCCCGATGTACACGCCAGATTCCACGCGCAGATGAAATTGCCGGAAAACCGGCGCTGCTCCGTGCCGTGAATTGCCCGGTAGAGCCGCTCCTGCAGCGGATTTTCCCGCGGTCCGGCCCAAGCCCGGAACCAGCACCACCGCCTTGAAGCGCGCATGAGCTTTTCGAAAGACCCGGGCGTTGCGATCGCCGGCGTCATGTTGGCGAATACCAGATCGAACGACCCGGCAAAATCATGCCGCACGAGATCGAGCGTTTTCCAGTCGGCGACAAGCGGCGTAATCCGCCCGAGCAAGTCCGGCCCAACCTCAATGCGCAGCCGTTCGATCATTTTTTCGGAGATGTCGACGGCCACCACCCGAGCTCCCCGCCGCGCAAACGCCGCCGCGTAGCGGCCGGGACCGCAGCCCACGTCGAGGACGCGTGTGTTTTCGAATGAGAGGCCGCCGCTCTCAAGGCGCTCCAGCGTCGCTTCGATGCGGTCATCGATGTCGCCGAGATCGTGGTGTCTGCCGTACTGCGGGGCCATGGCGTTCCATACCGCCGCCAAGCCGTACCCGGAAAACGGGGTCGCGGCGGCATTGAGGGATTCCCACTGCTTTTCCCAGAATTCAGGTTGATTTATGGTTGCTGTTGCCTGTTGCATACGTTTTACTTATGTAACTGTACCGCTTCATCCTCGAATCGTATTCGCCTCACCCCGGCCTCCGTCCCTCTCCACGTGTGGAGAGGGACGGAGGCCGGGGTGAGGCGTATCAGAAATTCACTTCAACCGCCGCAGTGCCGGTAATCCCGGGCATCGGAATGCCCGGAAACTCCGAATAGTCGGCGTTGAACAGGTTGTCGATTCCCGCCTTGAGTTTCGCCGAAAAGTTTTCCTTCGACCAGAGCGGCACGCTTCCGTAAAGACGGAACGCGGCGAATCCATCGATATGCTCCAGTTTCGTCGCATTACCCTTGGCGGAGGAGCCGGTAATTACCTCCCGCTCGCCGCTGCAGCGCATCGATAGCCCCGCCGTTGCCTCATTTTCACCCTTGCCCCGGTATTCGATCGCGACATTGCCTTTATGCTTAGGTAGTTCCGGCAGCCCGGTGGTAAGCACCATGCTGCTGTCGTAAGTGTCGCCGGATTTCTCCGTCCGCTGATAGGTATAATTGCCTCGGAGGTGCAGGACGTTCCAGAAGGCGAAGGATGCTTCCGCCTCGAACCCGGCAAGCGTGACCTTGTCGATATTGTAAATAAGACGGCTCGGCTGGTAACCGAAGATGGTGCGGATGTAGTCGCTGACGCGGTAGTAGTATCCCCTTACGCCTGCCGATCCGCCAATGAACGCCATTGCCGCAAGCGTGTGCGAAAGTCCAAGTTCGGCCTGAGCCGCCCGCTCGGGAGCCAAGTCCCTGCGGTCAACCGGACGGTAGCCGCCATAGTACCAGTAGAGCTCCGGGCAGGTGGGAAACCGGTGCGCGTAGGCTCCCTGGAGTGCAATCTCGCCACCTTTCCAGGTTTTCACGGTAAGACCTGCGTTGGGACTTACGCCGTGGAACTTCATCTCATCGACGATAGTGTCGCGCCCTGCGCCGAGATAATAGTCGTAACGGATTCCCGGTGACGCCTCGATCCGTTTCCCAAATTTCAGAAACGATTGCACGAATGCGCCGTACCGGTCGGCGGCCTTAACGGTTTCCGACGGATCACCGTCCGTCGGCTGAAAACGGAAATAGGTAGTGTCGCATGTTCGGATATCGGACTGGCTGTACCGCAGGCCATTTCCTTCCCCGCCGTATTTAAACGTAAATGCATCGCCGATCGACTGCTGGGCGGTAATATTCCATCCCCAGGTGTTGTCTTCGGGCTTGGCGAACCGTTCGAGCACAAGCAGGTTGGTGTCGCGTATCGCATAAAAATATTCGGTCCGGTCCTGATCGTTGATATGCCCGAGGACGGTTATCAATACTCCCGGCAACTCTTTCTGCAGCGAAAAATCAATCTGCGTGCGGAGGTTGTTCCAGTAGCTCCGGTCGCCGAAGTAATAGTTTCCGCCCTTCCAGGAGAGGCCGGGCCCGCCGCCCGCATATTCTTTCGATTCCGGACAGTCGGGGTCGTAATTCGACGCTGTTTTACTGTTGGCAATCGCGAAGCCGCGGCGTTGCAGCGTATTGTTCACGCCGACGCTTGCCCGTAACTCCCAGGGAAGTTTCAGTGACAACTCCCCGCCGAACGCGGTGCGTTCGTAGTAATTATTGCGCAAAAAGGGTTCACCCTGTCCGAATCCGGCGAAGAGGTCGAGCGCTGCCGCACTGAGGATATTCGCATGGTGCATCACTGAAAGCTCGGTCGCCCGGTTTTCATACGCATCTTCTGCATGTTGCGGCCCGACGATCCCGTACGAGGCGTTGATTTTCGTGGTGGAAGGGGCGGTCATGTCGCGACGGGTGATGATATTGATGACGCCTCCAGCCGTGTTACCGTACTCAGCCGACTTTACCCCCCGCAGCACTTCGATCTTCTTGACCTCAGCGGTCGGGAGAAGCGCCCAGTCGACATATTCGCCGCCCATCACCCCCGCACCGTTGAGCGGCCGGCCGTTAAGCAGAATGAGACTGCGCGATTCGTCGAGCCCGCGGATGAAGACCCCGGTTCCCTTGCCTGCCGCCGGAGAGCTCCTGCGCAAATCGATCCCGGGCAGTTCGGCAAGCAGCCCATCCACGCTTTTCGAATCATAAGGTCGGGAGATAACGGTACTGTCGAGAATATCGGAAGCGAACATTTTCTCACGCTGGCTGCGGACCACCATCTTTTCGAGATCTTGCACCTGCGAGGAATCGCTTACAGGTTCATCCGCAAATGCTACGGAACAAACAGCCGCCAGGCAAACCGAAGCGGTCGACGTTTTTACCACCAAACGAATTCCCATTTACACCTCCTCGGAAAAATATAGTTGATGCAGATAGCACATATTTTAAAAATGTGATACCATTAAGTATTACAAAATAAAAATAAGTGTTACGACGGCGCAAGAGTATTCAATTGAAATGTTTATTTTTGCGGAAAAGGAAAAAAATCCCGGCCTTACCCATATATCCTGAACATCTTGAAAATCCTGGACATCCTGATTCTGACAATGTTTCAGGCATTTACAGCAGCGCTTCCACTGTTGTGGATGTGCAAATAACGACAATAGTATTTTAATTGAATATATTTCCAAAAGATGTTATATTTAACATCATATAGAAATACAATTAAACTGAACGACAGTGTAATGAAATTCAATGATTTTCGAAACCGCATGGCCCCGTTTACCCTCTTCTCCCTGCGTGATACGCGCATACTCGATCCGGGTTTCGACCGACGTCGGCTTTACGAGTGGAGCGCTAAAGGATATTTGAAACTTATTGCCAAGGGGTGGTACCTTTTCGCCGACACCTCAATTGATGAAAACACTCTCGATTGGATTGCCAACCGCATTTATGCTCCTTCTTATATATCCCTGGAAACCATTATGTCCCGGACAAGCTTGATACCCGATACGGTCCATGCGATAACCTCGATTACAACCCGAAAAACGCGAACGATACAAACGGTTTTCTCGAAATTTATTTATAGGACCGTAAGCCCCCGATTGTTTTTCGGGTACACCCTCGGACCGCATGAGGTTAAAATCGCCCTTCCTGAAAAGGCTATCCTTGATTACCTCTACCTTCATACGGACATTAGGACGCGTGAAGACTTTGAGAGCCTCAGGGTTGACCGACAGGCCCTTGTCGGCCGGATCAATAGAAGGAGGTTCGACAAATTTCTGAAACATTATACCAATAAAGCGCTTCAACGACGCGCGGAATTATTTTTTACGTGGGTATGCCATGCTTGACATGGTCCAAATTCAGTCGTTTTATCCGCAACGCCTGCGTCATTTCAAGCGCAATATCCTGCAAGAATATCTTCAATTCAAGGTCCTCGAGGCGGTTTTTTCATCCAGACCGGGTCTTCAGCTGACGTTTCTGGGCGGAACGGCCATTCACATCGTACACGGCAATCCCCGTTTCTCCGAAGATCTTGATTTTGACAGCGGAGGATTGCCGTTTGAAGCATTTGAAGAAATGGCAATTGCGGTGCATCGGACCTTGCGCCGGGAAGGTTACGATGTTGAAATCGATTTAAACCGTAAGGGAAACTTCAGGGCGAACCTGCGCTTTATAGGTTTGTTGCAGCAAACGGGTATCTCCAGTCACCGTGAAGAAAAATTGTTGATTCATTTGGATGCCGAACCTCAGAATTTCGATTACCTCCATGAGCGGATCATTCTCAATCGGTTTGATGTTTTTTGCAGGATCAACGTGGTCCCCGTTGGTATGCTTCTTTCACAGAAGATAGCTTGTATTCTTCAGCGGCCGCGCGCAATCGGCAGGGATTTCCACGATGCGATATTTTTATGGGGTAAGACCGGTCCCGATTTCCGGTATCTTGCTCACAAGGCAGGTATCGGAAACGAATGCGAGATGTGGAAAAAACTCGAAGCACGGTGCGCCACACTTGACTTCAACCGACTGGCCACGGACCTTGAGCCGTTCGTGACCGACGCGTCGGAGGCTGAAAAAATCAAGTCGTTCAGGGAGTTCGTTGCCATGAACCGTCTATCAAGGCAGTGAAAGCAGACCCGACATTGCTATAAATATGACTGCGATAAAAATAGCGCCCTTTCAGGGCTGAAAGAAATTGTTTATCGGTGACCCGGGCCTGCGGCCCGGGTTTCCATATAACGCGCTTTCAGCGTTTTTCACCCCCTCCCAGCAGCCGATCCCGATGCCGATATCGACCCCGGCAGTTATAGGGGTTGCGCTGAAATCATGATCCCCCATTGCCCGCCGCAACAATATATTTTTCATCCCGGATCCGACATTGAAGGATTCCCCGAAGCAGTGCCCCGAGAAATGCACTCGCTGGCGGATTCAACCCTCATTTCGGAGGAACCGTTTTATGGACCAGTGCATCCGTTTCGGCGTTTCACTTCCCGAGGACCTGCTTAATCGCTTCGACGCGGACATCGAACGCCGGGGATACGACAACCGCTCCGAAGCTATCCGCGACCTCATCCGCGACAATCTTGTCAAAAGTGAATGGGAAAACGTTACGGGAGAAACCGCCGCAGCGGTCGTCCTCGTGTACGATCACCATAAGCGCGGGCTTACGTCGCAACTGACCGAAAAACAGCACGGGTATCACGAATACATCATCTCCACCATGCACGCCCACCTCGACCACGACAACTGCATCGAAGTCATACTTCTTCGCGGGGAGGCGAATATGGTTCGGAAAATAGCCGAAAGCCTCGCGAGCCAGAAACACGTCAAGCTCGGAAAGTTCATACCGGCCACGCTGGGGAAAAAGATTTGACGGACGATCCGGATCTGCAGGACAAGCTTCAATCCGGTCAGGCCGGTGCCGATCGAACCGCAAGAGTAATGACACCATGTCAAAAATAAAGCTTCTTTTCCGAATCGGCTACATTTACCACAAGGCGGCGTTCGATCCCGTTATCGAACGTCTGCTTGCCGACGACTCCTACGATGTCTGGTTTTCAATGACGACGGAGTACAAACGCCGTTTCATTTTCAACGTTCCTTTCCGGCCCCTTGTTATTGACCAGTGGAAACAATCAGGGTACCGTTTCACCGCCGAAACAAAAGGGTTCGACATCGTCATTACGGGAGACACGCTCGGCAATGCGGCGGCCTACGGAAAGACGATGCTGGTATTTCTCAACCACGGAACAGGGATAAAAAACGTCCTGTACCGTAACCTGGCACGGGTGCCCGACGACCGGTACCAGATTTTCGTCGAAGGCAATCACCGCGCTGTCTCGCTGCGTAATTCCCCTTTTATCGGGAAAAACGAGGTGCACCTCATCGGACTGCCGAAGCTGGATTTCGGCCTGCATGGCAGATACGATGACGTTGCCGGCCTTCTTTCGCGATGGGGGCTCGATCCGCGAAAAAAAACCGTGCTTTTCGCGCCGACGTACAAGCCCACCTGCCTCTATGAAGTACGAAAAGACCTTTTCGAACAGACGGCGGACCACAACCTCATCATCAAACTGCATCCGTACAGCTGGACGGGCAGATACGCACCCCACCGTCATCACCGCATTTATGAAAAAACCGTCCGGAAATACCCGCACGCGGTACTGCTGCCGTTTGACGAGTACGACATCGTTCCCTACTACGTCGCGGCCGACGTCGTGTTAAGCGAGGCGTCGAGTACGGTTTTCGATTTCATCGCCTTTAAAAAATTCGGCATCGTCTACGACCTCCCCTGCGACCGGTTGAAGCATTCCGACGGCCAGCCCCTCCTCGAAATCGACAACAGGGAGTTCCTCAAGGGCGCATATATCCATATCGATTCGGGAAAGAACATCGGCCGGGCGGTGCAACAGTGCCTTCGCCCGACCCCCGAAATGATTGCAAAGGCCGACGAGTACCGTGACCGCTATTTCTACAGGCTTGACGGGAAAGCGACCGAACGGTTCATACAAAAAATGCATACGCTGTATCGCGAAGGCGGCCATGAGAACATACCCTGACATCCACCGATCATTTCCGCCGGAGTCCGTATGAAAGCAGTCATCATTGCCGCAGGGAGGGGAAGCCGTATCGCCAGCCTGCACAGGGATGCGCCTAAGACGCTTCTTCCCTTCCGTGGCGCCACCATTCTCTCAACGATCATGGAAAACATCGCCATGGCGGGAATCCTCGACCTTATTATCGTCGTCGGCTATCATGCCGATCATATCCGCCGTTATATCGCCCGGAACGAATGCCTATTCGCCTGCTCGGTCAGGCTCGTTGAGAACCTGCAGTGGACACGCGGCAACGGGATCTCGGTGCTTGCTTCAGAGGCCGCCGTCGGAGGTGACGACTTCCTCGTATCGATGTCCGACCACATCGTCTCGCCCTCGGCGATCGGACGCATCGCGGCGCATCCGGGCAGGCGCAATGTGCTCCTTGTCGATCGTGACATCGCCGGGAACTTCGACCTCAATGACGCGACCAAGGTGCTGGTGGAGAAAAACGGCGCGATCGTCGGCATCGGGAAGGAACTTTCCGTCTACAACGCCCTCGACTGCGGAATTTTCCGCCTTACACCGCGGTTCTACGATTCCATGCGGCGGCAGTTGAAGGACAACCGTGAATCGATCAGCAACGCGGTGACCGGCCTGATTAAAAACCGGGACATGGAGGCGCTGTTTCTTGAGGAAGATGAACAATGGTTCGACATCGATACGCCCGAAGCCTATGCGCACGCCCTGAAAAATGCCGCCCCCCGCGCTGCATGACATTTCTCACAGGTTGCACTGCCGTTT
>JAFGNB010000375.1 GCA_016927235.1 Chitinispirillaceae bacterium | reverse complement strand
GTCTTGCCGCATTCGGACTCGCTTCAGAGACAGCGCGGATAAACCGGGAGCTTATGCGCCGCACCCGCCAGGCCGCAGGAGGGGTGCCGGTTTTCGGCGCCTGCGCAACAACGGGCGCTGGCGTGGAGCCCTTCGGAGAACTGGATTTCGAAGCGGCGGTTACCTGTTTTTCCGAACAGGGGAAAGCGCTCGCCGGGGGTGGCGCTGACGGATTTATCGTCGCGGGGATGACCTGCGTACAGGAGGCAAGGGCGGCGCTTATCGGATTGCGTGAATGTGGTGGTGACGTCCCGGTGATGGTTCATATGGTATTCGGACCGCAGGAGTGTACGCCGCAGGGGACCGATCCGCTTTGTGCGCTGACGACCCTGCAGTCACTCGGCGCCGATGCGGTCGGTTTCGGCGCAACCTGCACACCCTCGCCGCTTCCCGCCACTATTAAGAAAATCAAGCCGTACGCCACCGTACCCGTGTTCGTGTTTTTTCCCGCCGGGGGCATGCACCCGGACACATTCGCCGACGCCGGCGCAGCACTCGTTCGTGCCGGGGCGAATCTGGTGGGCGGCGGCGCCGGCACAACGCCTGAGCATATTGCGTCGCTTGAAAAAAGGATTCGCGGAGTTTCGGCGCGTTCCCCGTCCGTCAAGGCGATCAGTGCGCTTTCATCGATCGTGCGAACCGTCATGCTGGGCCGGAACCGCCCCTTTGCCGTGGTCGGTGAGCGGATCAACCCTACCGGCAAAAAGCAGCTCCAGGCGAGCCTGCGCGACGGGAGCATGGAAATCGTCGAACGGTTTGCCGTCGAGCAACAACGGCGGGGCGCGGCAGTATTGGATGTCAACATGGGTCTTTCGGGTATCGATGAAACGGCGATGATGCTCCGTGCCGTCCGCCTGCTGTCGCGTCTGTCGCCGCTGCCGCTCTGTATCGATACGACCGGACCGGAAGTCGTCGAGGCCGCGCTGCGCCTCTATCCGGGTCGTGCGCTGGTCAATTCCGTATCGGGAGAACGGGAGCGGATCGAACGCACGCTGCCCGCCGTGGCGAAATACGGCGCCATGATTATCGCCCTGCCGCTGACCGATGCGGGCATACCGGCGACCGTCGGCCAACGCATAACGGTTATCGAAACGATCATGTCGTCGTCGGCGCCCTTCGGTATTACGGCGGACGATGTCGTCGTTGACGGGCTTGTCATGACCATCAGCTCGAATCCGGGCGCCGCGGCCGTTACGCTTGACTGTATCGAATGGTGCTCGAAGTCGCTCCGTTCCAACACCATTGTCGGTCTCTCCAACGTTTCGTTCGGCATGCCGGAGCGGCAGTGGATAAACGGCGCGTTTCTGGGGATGGCAATGGGGCGCGGGCTTACCATGGCCATTGCGAACCCGTCGTCGGACGGCATCATGGCGACGGTACAGGCGTACAATGCTCTTTGGGGGCATGACGCATCGATGCTGCTGCGCCGCGGGGCGTTTTCGGGAGAGCGGCTATGACAAAAGATGCATTCGGAAAAGCGGTTCTCGGGAGGGTGCTGGTGCTTGACGGCGCGACCGGTACCGAACTCGCCGCAAGCGGCATGCCCGCGGGGGTTTCTCCGGAAGCGTGGGTCCTCGAACATCCGTCGGTGTTGATCGCCATCCAGCGCGCCTATGTCGACGTCGGCAGTGATGCGGTGTTTTCCTGCACCTTCGGCGGAAACCGCCTCAAACTGGCGGAGTTCGGTCTCGGCGACCGGGCGGCCGAGATCAACGCCGCGCTGGCTGCCGTGTCCCGCGAGGCGGTAGGAGACCGGGCGCTGGTTTTCGGCGATCTCGCGCCGACGGGAAAGTTCGTCGAACCGTTCGGCGACCTCGCTTTCGAGGAGGCAATTGACGTTTACGCCGAACAGGCGAGGGCGCTGATGAAGGGCGGCGTGGACGGGTTCGTGATTGAAACGATGATGGATCTGCAGGAGGCGCGCGCGGCGCTTATCGCGGTGAAGGAAACCTGCGACCTTCCGGTGATGGTCAGCATGACATTCGGTACCGACGGCCGCACGCTCAACGGCACCGATCCGCTCTCCGCGCTCTTTACGCTTCAGTCGCTCGGGGCGGACGCCGTCGGATGCAACTGTTCGACCGGTCCGCGGGAAATGGCGAAGGTGGTCGCGGCGATGAAACCGTACGCGGCCGTGCCGCTCCTTGCGAAACCCAATGCCGGCATGCCGAGCCTTGTCAAAGGCAAAACCAGATTCGACATGTCGCCGGAAGCGTTCGGCAGGTATGCCTCGCAGCTTGTCGGTGCCGGCGCGGCGATTATCGGCGGGTGCTGCGGAACCGCGCCGGCGTATATACGCGCATTGCGAAAGGAAATATCGCATGTCGCCGTCGCCTCGCCGGCGCGGCACAGAACCGCGGCCGCAAGCTCCTACCGTGAAACCGTCCTTATCGGGAACGATTTTCCGCTGACAATGTTCGGCGGCGACATCAACCCCTCCGGGAAACCCGCCCTGCGGGAGGAGCTCCGGCGGGGCGAGACGGCGCTCGTGCGGAAACTGGCGCAGGAACAGGCGCGTCACGGCGCCGACATCATCGACGTGAATGTGCATGCCCGCGGGGTGGACGAACCGGCGCTCATGCGCGCGGCGGTACTCACGGCGGTAAAGGCGTGCGGAAAGCCGGTCGCCGTCGATACGGTACGGGTCGAAGCCGCTGAGCAGGCGCTCCGGGTCTTTCCCGGCCGGGCGGTCCTCAACAGTGTGACGGCGAAGCCTGCCGTGATGGAACGGATGTGCGCCGCGGCGGGCCGCTACGGCGCCGTGATCGTCTGCATGCCCATTGACGGCAGGGGCGTGCCGGCGAATGCGTCGGAAGCGAAAAAACGGGTTGAGGCCGTTATTGCATGCACGGAACATTACGGAATCGCTCCTGAGGAGTGCCTTGTGGACTGCCTGGTGTTTCCCGCGGCCGCCGGTCCTGCGGCCCACCGGCGTACGCTCGAACTGATCGACTGGTGCGCAAAGGAGCGTCGGATCTCCTCGCTCTGCGGAATTTCCAACCTCACGTTCGGCCTTGATCAGCGGCAGTGGCTTGACGCCGCGTTTTTCTGCATGGCGGCGGGGAGAGGGCTGACGGCCGCTTTTATCGACACGTCCGAAGAATACGCCCTCAATACCGCGTTCGCCGTTGACGCACTCGCCGGCAGAGACGCCCGCTTCGCCAGGTACATCGGGCGGTTCGGACCGCAGGCCGCAGCGGGGCAGGCGGCAGGCGAACGCCGGCACCGCACGCCGGGCGAGAAGGTGTTCGACGCGGTTGTCGCCGGCGACGACGAAATTATTGAACGGCTGCTGCTGGAGGCGCTGGACAAGGGCGATTCACCGCAGTCGCTTGTCGACGATCGCCTCATTGCGGCAATCAACCTCGTCGGCGAGAAGTTCGACCGCAAGGAGTACTTCCTCCCGCAACTGATCGCCTGCGCCGATACCATGCGTAAAGGGTTCGCCGTGCTGCAGCCGTTTCTGAGTACGACGGGCGGAGCTTCGGGGAGCAGGGGGCCGAAGGTACTGCTCGCCACGGTGCAGGGCGACATTCACGACATCGGGAAAAACATCGTGGCCCTGATGCTCAACAACTACAACTTCGATGTCATCGACCTCGGCAAGGACGTCGGCGCCGGGGATATCATCCGGGCCGCGAAGCGTCATAACGCCGACATCGTGGGCCTTTCCGCGCTGATGACCACCACCATGGTGGAGATGAAAGAGGTTATCGATCTCGCCCGTCGCGAGGGACTCGAACGGGTGCGGTTCATGATCGGCGGGGCGGTGGTCGATCAGCACTACGCTGACGAAATCGGCGCTCACGGCTATGCGGGCGACGCGATCGGCGCGGTGAGGCTGGCGCAGCTTTTCAGCGGCGATGCGGCGGCAAAACAGATATCGGACGACTCTTCCGCTACGAAGCAGTGATATTGTTCCTGTGCGGCAGCACGCTCCGGCAGATGCGGCTTCAATGATCGGAATCCGATCCCACAAGCGGGGTATCCCGAGCGGCTCTCACCCGTGCACGGCCGCCGTGCGTACCGGGGCTGCCGGCACTCAACCCCTTTTGACGATACCTTTCCTTGCGGCGGGAAATGCGGATTCTTATATTTTTTATCGGCATCACCCCGGCTTTCATCGTGTGTGGGTCCCCGGAGTGGCGGGGAACGGGCAATGTCCGTATGAACCAAAAAAAAGAAAATGGCTGCCTTTAAAGTTTCCTTTGTATACCCGCATTTCAACAAATTTCTCACTGACAACAGAGATATAGACCGCGGGCTGGTCGATTATTATCTGGGAGACTTCACGACCCCGCCGTCGCTCGGCATTCCCATCATGGCATCCTGGACCCCCGACGATATTGCCGTGGAACTCCTTGACGACAATTCCGGCGATGCGATCGACTACTCCGCCCCCACGGACCTGGTGGCGATCAACTGTTTCACTCCTCAGGCCACCCGCGCCTTTGCAATCGCCGACGAGTTCCGTCGTCACGATAAAAAAGTCATCATGGGCGGGTTTTTCCCCTCGTTCATGGTGGAGGAGTGCCTCGAACATGCGGATGCCGTCAATACGGGAGAGGTGGAGCCCACATGGCTGCAGATCCTTGAGGATGCCCGCAACGGTGAACTGAAACGGGTCTATCACGGGGGGAACAGCTTTGATCTCTCCCGGATGCGCATACCCCGGAGGGATATCTTCTACTCCAAGAAAAGTTACACCTGGGAAGAGGATCTGGTGCAGATAACGCGGGGCTGCAATTACAACTGCGCCATGTGCGCCATCCCCAATCACATGGGATTCCGTATCCGGCTCAGACCGATCGAGCATGTGGTGGAGGAGATGAAAACCCTGAAGTTTGAAAATGTGTATCTTGCGGATGACACCCTCTTTTTTCCCCAGCGAAAAATCGTCGAATACTCTACGGAGCTTTTCAAAGCGCTCGCTCCCCTCAAAAAGAAATACTTCGTTGCATCAACCATGGCGCTCAAGACCGATCCGGCTTTTTTCGATATTGCCGCAGAAGCGGGAGTCTGCAATTTTTACTGCACCATGAATGTCGATCCCGTCTCCATAAGGGCGATTCAGGGGGATCCGGCGGCAGTGCGGCAGCTTATTGATCTTGTCGCCATGCTTCGCGACAGGAACATACGTTTTTTCGGCTCCTTTGCAATCGGCCGTGAATGGGACGACAACTCGATCGCCGACCGCATCCTAGAGCTGTATCACAAGGCGGATATACGGACCTCGGAATTTTTTCTTTTCACCCCTTATCCCGGTTCAAAACAGTGGGAGCGTCTTGACCGGCAGGGGAGAATTTTCGATAAAAACTGGAGTCATTACAACGGCGCACATCTCGTCGCGGACCATCCGGTGCTTTCCCGCGACGAACTCTACGGCCAGTTCGTAAAAGTATGGAATGAGTTTTTCACGATACAGAAGGAGCGTCACGCCGCGGATCTTGAACCTTTGACCTATAAAGAGGGACGGAAGTCGGTCGGCATTCCTCTTCAGGAGAGCGGGGTTCCGGGACAGGCGGTAATTACGGGAATCGGCGTATACAGCCCCGTCGGAAACAGCGAAGACGAGATTGCAGCCACCCTTGATTCCGGAGTTGCGGCAATCAGAAAGGCGGAAAAGATCGATGCGTCTTTTTTCCGGACCGATCTGGTGGGGGAGATACAACAGTTTGATCCTCACGAGTTCCTTTCTGATGATGAGCTGGAAGAGTATGAGGATGAGTATCTTCGGTACGCCATCAGTGCAGCGAGAAAAGCGCTGAAAAACGCGGAAACCGATGTGGATTCCGAAACACCGCTCGTTCTGGCGACGTGCAACGGAGGGCTGCTCAGCGCGGAGAGAGAGTATGCCTGGAAACATGGACGAGCGCAGCGGCCTTTTGACGAGAAGATGAATCTTCAGGCGCAGTATTACGGATTCGGGAAGGCTCTTTCCGCCGCTCTGGGGATAACCGGCGAGGTCTGGCTTGTCACCACCGCCTGTTCGTCATCCACCGTCGCGGCGGGACTTGCCCAGATGATCATAAACAAAGGGTATGCGAAAAAGCTTCTTGTCGTTGCCTCTGATATGCTCTGTAAAGCCAATGTCGCGGGGTTTGACGCCCTTAAAGCGGTGAGCGAGGCTCAGACGGCGCCCTTCTCGCTTCCCGTGGGGCTCAATGTGGGCGAAGCGGCGGTATGCTGGGTTGTTGAGGAGATGGAGAGCGCCGTTCTCAGGCATGCTTACTGTAAAGCAAAACTCGCGGGATACGCCACGACGTCCGATGCGTATCATCCCACCGCTCCCGATCCCCGCGGTGACGGCGTCTACCGGACGCTCTCCTCGGCCCTAGCGCGGAGCGGCCTTTTGATAACGGACCTTGGTGTGATCAATACGCATGGTACCGGAACGGATGCCAATGACCTGCCTGAAACAAAGGGCATTGTGCGGTTTCTCGGCGGCGAAATGGTGCCCGCGGTCTCGCTCAAATCGTTTCACGGCCACTGTATGGGGGCCACGGGGCTTCTGGAAGCAACCGAAAATATTGTCGCGATGGCCAGGGGATTTATTCCTCCGACGGTCAACTTTTCGCAGCCGCGGCCGGGCTGCAGGCTTGATCATGTTCCCAATACACCGAGAAAGCGTTTGTATGACACGTTTATTTCCGCCAATTACGCTTTCGGCGGCAATAATGCCGCGGTGGTGGTAACTGCCTGGAATAAGGAGATCGGAAAGGTAAAAAGGATAAACGGCCGCGTCGTTATCACCGGCGCCGCTTCGGCAACCTCTCTGGGCATGGGGAACGGACCGCTGCTTGACGCCCTTTTCAGTCGCACAAGAGGTTTTTCGGAGATGAAACGTTTCTCTCTGGAAAAGGTGAAATCCCGCAAAGCCGGTTTTATCAATGATTTTAACGGACGGGAGATCGACCGGCGTATCGATTTCAGGGCGATGAATCCGATCGCCGCTTTTGCAACGGCTGCATCAAAACTCGCCCTCGATCATGCCGGCCTGAAAATCGGCCGCGCGACAATGGATTGCGCCGGGATCGCCATGGGCATCTGCAACGGGTCCGACGAGATGCCGCACATGGATGCGGTTTTCTCCGCCGGGCAGCCGGGGGCCGATATCGCAAGCTTCTCGAACATCACCGCCAACTCCGTTGCCGGATGGGTTTCCAACGCACTGCTTCTCAAAGGCGCCAACATAACGCTCTCCCCGGGACATCACGCCTCGCTGCAGGCGCTTTCCTGGGCTTTTGACGCTCTTTCGGAACAGCAGGCAACAGTGATGATCGCCGCCGGGGCGGATGAGGTGTATCAGCAGACCTATTTCAACTACGATCTCATGAATTTTCTTTACCATGGCGATGATGAGAGCAACTACCGTCTGAACACGGCTGAAACCACGCGAAAGGTGCTCGGTGAAGGGTCCGGCGCCCTCGTGCTTGAAACGCTCGAGGCGGCGCAGGCAAGGAACGCCGCACTTCTGGGCGAGGTTCTTGCCTACGGCATGTCAATGGATGCGATGCGTTTCAGCAACCCCGCAACGGACAGCGACAGCGTCGTGAGGGCGGTGGAAAAAGCCGTCCGCCGCGCGGGAATCGAAAAGGAGAGCATCGACATGGTTGTCTGGGCGCCGCAGGGCAACCGTCAGGATCTCAAGGTAACGGAGGGTGTTAAAAAAGCGCTCAATCGGGGTATCGGCGAGATCCCTTTTATCACCACCGTGTTCAACACCGGGTACATCGAGAGCGCTTCCGTACTGGTTTCCCTCTCCGCCGCCCTTAGCTCACTGACGGAACAACGGGGAATATGGCCTCAGATGACGGGGATCCCGCAGATCGACACGACGGTTGTCGGGAAGGATCCCCGGGTGATTCTTGCGGTCGGGAGCTCCGATACGGGGTACAGTCATGCGGTTCTTGTCAGACGCGGCAACTGAGAACCGGCGGACAGTGGAGGAGGGGAGGGAAAGCTTTTTTTGTCCGGCTCCAATCGACCGGCAGTTTTCCGGCAAATCAGCGCGTGTGCTCAAGTAATTTGACTCCGCGTTAAATAGCAATTTATATTACCTACCGTACATTACACGCCGGGACACCTTCTCCGGGGGCATCCAGTCCATATTACAAAAAATTCCATTTTATACCTGTATTTTAAGTATTCAGGAACGGATGTTTATTTGTCTTTGATTTAAAATCACCATCCCCGAAAAAGGCAGCCCTTTTTTAACATCTCCCTGTCATACGATGACACCGGACGTAACGGGGGAAAGAAGTATTTACAATAATACCGGAAGCAGAAACAGCAGGGGAGCTAGACTGCATCTATTTGGAATAACTATGAACTTTTTATACTCCATACACAGGTACCACCAGAGGAACATGTCATGCCCTTGAAAAACGAAGAAAAGGTAGAATAGAGGATAAATTGGAACATATTCTGCCCCATCAGGGTGAAAAAAGTAGATATTTAATAGGGCAGCTTAGATCCTATTTTATCAGTATATCTCATTTCCGGGACAATCATTCCTGTAATTGAGACATTTTTTGCAGGCTATGCCGTTTTCAAGGCTGAAAACAGGGATTTCCGCCGGCACCATATTTGATTACATTTATCTATTTTACCTTTACTGTGATGCAGTCACAACGTAATACCTGATTCCAACCCGAACCGGAAGAAAACAATGTCCATCAAACGAATGCTATTATTCAGTGTGTTTTTTGAAGCTTTCAGGCTGTTTGCCGCAGGTTCCGACAGTTGCTTCAACCTGCATGAATATGTTCCCCCTTCATTCAATTACCACAGTCTTTCATTGTCTCCCACCTTTTCGATGTACGGGAATCCGGGAACCGGAAGCCTCGAGAGGACGTACACGGGTACTCTGGATTCGGATAAAATAGAGAGTACTACCGGCAGCCACCGCTCCTACTCGTATTTAAACCTCTTTGGCCGTTATTCTTACTACGGGTGGAAAGGGAGTGTCGAATGGCAGATAAGCAGCGACATTTCCGGAACCGGACAATTGGTGTATCCCGGTGAAAACAGGCAGCAGAGTTATGATGAAACCGAGGTTTACTCATCGAATACCGAGTATAGAGGATCGGGTACAGGGCATGTTTCGATTTCCGCGGCTCACTATTTCAGGTGGCCGTTTTTCATCGGTGCGAAAATCGCACCCAAAGTGTCGGGTGGGGGGGGGCGGCTAAATAATACCGATAAGCGCTACAGACAATTTGCCTCTCCGCTGCTGTTTGATACTATCGGCGACTACTGGTATAACAGTTATTCAAGAAACGGAAAAGATCATTCCATCGGGTGCTATGCCGGTATCCGTACCGGAGCCGGGCATATTGACGATGTCTCGTTCGCGGTTGCCGCACTGAACATACTCGACCGTATAGCTGAAACGGAAAAATCATACAAAGGCTGCAGTGCATCGCAGGTGCAACAACTTGCCGTACTCATAGAAAAGATGCGTAAACGCCGTTTTTTTGATTCACGTATTGCTTTCATCGAAAACATCGATACACTCTGCGCCTTTCTCAGGGAAAGTGGTGTGGCCGACGAAATATCTCCACGCTCTGTGCTTGAGATCGCGGACCAGTGGAACTATGTGTTTTATCAGCAGCGGGCGAAAGGATTTTTTCTCATGCTCAACCCGGATGTCGAATATTCCTGTAGATTTCAACAGACTGAAATTACGAGATCGCGGTGCGACCAACAGGTCACGAAGCCGTTTGAATTTATCAATGACCGCGAAAACGATGTTGATGGCTGTGAGTTATCGACGGAGAAAGATAACGAGGGGGCGAAAACGAAGAGCCTTGACTACGGGTTACAACTGACTGCACGTTATGAACGGCCCCTTTCACGTTATTTCCAGTTGTCGTTGCATCTGCAGGCCGATGGACAAATCAGCCGTCAGTGGATCAGGTCGTGGGATACCTATTATCCGCGACGCGTGGACTATAGTTATGCATATCCCATGGCCTCTACATCGGAATCGGTGAGCCTGGCCTATTATCCGAATACGCGTACATCCATTAAAATCAGCGAAAGTATCGGTTATAGAAGAACCCTTGATTATTTCGCAATGGAAAGGACCGGAATCGATGCCGATCTGCTGCCCTCAAAAAACAATTTTAGCGATCGTCAGTTGTCGATGTCCCTGAGTGGCAATGCAAGCTACTATTTTTCTCCCCGGCTGAAGGCAGATGTCAATATCAACGTCGGCTGGGATGACAGTTACCAGCTCTCATATGCCTCGCCACCGTGGGAGGAACTCGATTACAGAGCCATGTCGTCGAGGTTTTTTGACTATTCGCTGCGAACCGGTCTGTCGTGGTTGCTCTTTTGAACTACACACTCCGTAAAAGACCTACGCCGACAACGGATGGATTTCAGATTATTTAAAGGAAAACCGGGGCAGTGAATTCATTGTGTCCAAGGGGAAGATGCGCCGTGCTGCAGATGTAGAAGGCTTTATTGCCGAATCGGAAAAAGAGATCGTTGGGCTGGGCCTGTAAACCATAAAAAATAACGAATGCCAGATCGTCGTTCTCAAGAGTTTCTGCGAGGGTGCAGGAACTGATAACTGATAGATATTTTTATCGACCCAGGCATAATTTTAGAACTTATTAACTGTCTCACAATAGAAAGCACTGTCGATTCCGTTCGAAGTCGGGGTCGGAATCGGCATCGGTATCGAAAAAGCTCTGTTTTCAAGGTCGATTCCGATTCCGAAAGCGACATACTATGAACGGTG
>JAFGNB010000374.1 GCA_016927235.1 Chitinispirillaceae bacterium | reverse complement strand
GTCGGGGTCGGAATCGGCATCGGTATCGAAAAAGCTCTGTTTTCAAGGTCGATTCCGATTCCGAAAGCGACATACTATGAACGGTGCGCAGCACCGGTTTACCGAACGCTTACAATCACGGTAGTGACATACCGACGGCGACCCCGATTAAACGGCAACCGGGTGCTACTTCCCTCCCGCCGGATCCTTGAAGTAGTTCTCCAGCACCAGCTCCGCGGTATACGACACGACCGGGTCGCGCAGTCCGCGGCCCGCGGCGGTTGTAAGGGGGGGGATTGCGCGCCTGTCGCCCAGTTCTCCGAGGCGGGTGGCTGCGCGGGTGCGGGTGCGCACGCTCCCGGCGTGCTGCAGGTCGAGGATGTAAACCTTCACCGAATCGACGGGGATGGCGAGGTGCGCGGCGAGCCGGACGCTGTTCCAGCGGAGCCAGTAAGCGGGGTGCACGATCCAGGAGCGAATGGAGTCTTTGCAGACGATGAAAACCGCCGCGGCGAGTACCCCGGTGAGGGCGCTGTCGGCGCTGCTTTCCGTAAGCCGTGCGGCGCAGTCGCGCAGGAGCTGGGGAAGCGCGCGTTTCCTGATGCGTGGCCACTTTTTATCGTTTGCCGCTGCGGTAAACGCTTCGACGGCCGTGCTGTCGTCGCCTTCGAGCAGCGCGGTCCTTCCAATCAGCATCCGTGCCTGTGAGGAAACGCGGCGCAAACGGGTGAGCTTCGCTGCGATCTTATTTGCTTCGGTAAAGTGTTGTTGATTGATAAGGAGTGAGCAGGTATCGATCAGCTGCTGGGGAGTGCCGTGCAATCCCTCCCGCCGCAGTTCCCTGATGGCGGCACGCTCGTCCGTTCCCCCGGTGGAAAAACGTATGAGCAGCAGGGCGACGGAGAAAAAGAAAAGAAACAGTGTTGGAATGACAATGAAAAGCGGTTGCCGCCGTCCATCGGGCAGGGGAATCCGGAAGGTCGGGCGGCCGGTGGAATGGGGGGCGCTCCGGCCGATACCTTGCAGTGCGGTGAGCCATGAAGTGACACGGGGAGAACGCGAGAGGGCGTATAATCCCCTTTTTCGCAGTGCCTGCAGCGTATGTGAGATGCGTTTGATTCTGGTGGTGTTGCCGAGAAACGCTTCATCGCCGGAGGCGGCCGGTGCCGATTGACCTGCGGTACCCTTCCTGCTGTTGCTGCGCAGTTTGTGGAGGAGCTGCGCCGCGGTCCGGGTGCGCTTGCGGCGATCGGTCATGAGGAGTCCGTCGACGATTTCACTGAGGTACGGCGGGGCGTCGGGCCGTAGCTCGCTTACGGGCTTATAATTTCCGTGGAGTGTGGCGTAGATCGTTGCCGGAATAGTAGGGCGCAGAAAGGGGTGGTTTCCCGTGAGCATCTGATAAAGAACGATCCCGAGCGAGAAAAGATCGCTCCGCGCATCAATACCGGAGCCGTCGAGCTGTTCGGGCGCCATGTAACCGGGAGACCCCACGGCGCTGCCGTCCTGCGTGAGGGCGACCCAGGGCGCCTTGACTACCCCGAAGTCGGACAGCTTGGCGATGTGTGTCCTTTTGTCGATAAGAATATTGGCGGGCTTGATATCGCGATGGATGATGCCGTACTCATGGGCATGGTGAAGCGCGGCCGTGATGTCGAGGGTGATCGAGAGTATTTTCTCGACGGACAGCAGTTTCGGTGCTGCAATCATCTCCTCCAGACGGTCGCCGTCCACATACTCGAATGCGATCCAGGGGACGCCGTTCTGTTCCCCGGCATCAAAAACGGCAACGATGGAGGGGTGGCTCAGTCTGGCGCAGGCGCGCGCTTCCAGGTTGAACCGTTTGAGGAACTCTTCTTTCGGGCGTCCTTCGGGCAGTTTGTCGACGGCGATCACCTTGATGGCGACACGACGGTCCAGTACCGGGTCGTCGGCAAGATAGACCCGGCCCATTGCCCCTTCACCGAGCAGTGAACACACATTGTAGCGGCTGAAACGCTGCGGTTCGGAAGGAGGAGTGCCGGGACGATGGGATTCCATACATTCAGTATAATTCGAAGGCGCCGGATAAAGTCATGGCAATCAATACCGGATTTAAAAATAGTTAATATCAGGATGATGCGGTATCATTCACGCGGCAAGGGAGAACGGGCGGCGTGCAGCGGTAGATGGAATTGTTGCAAAGAGGTGTCACTTCAACTATCTTTTCACTAAATGATCGACCAAGGGGAGGGACATTGAGCAGGGGGATTCTCTATGATACGTGTTCTTATCGCCGATAATGATCTTGATTCGCATGAGTTGATCGATGATCTGATTGAGATCAATTTCAGAGATGTGATAATCGAGCGTGCGCTGACGAAAGAGTCGTTTTTACGTAAAATCGGCGCCGGCTCTTTGGCGTATAACCTTATTCTTTTCAATCTCGATCTTGAAAAAAGCGAAAAAGGTGAGGGCATCGTCGCTTATCTCGAAGCGAGCCGCCCTGAGCTGCTGGGAAGGATCGTGTTCATTGCTTCGGACCAAGAGGCTGCCGCCTCCATAAACGGCAAATATACCCTGATAACGAGGCCGTTTTCAATCGACCATTTTGAGGCAATGGCGCAGAAGGCCTGTGCCCTCTGAGGGTGCTATGTCGCGTGTCGATGCGCCTCTGCTGTCGGTCTGCATGATCGTCAAAAACGAGGCGGCGCTTCTGGGGAGGTGCCTGGAGAGCGTGGGGGGGGCGGCCGATCAGATCGTTGTGGTCGATACCGGTTCGATTGATTCGACAAAGGAGATAGCG
>JAFGNB010000373.1 GCA_016927235.1 Chitinispirillaceae bacterium | reverse complement strand
GGCCTCGCCCTTCTCGACACCTTCCTGAAAGATCTTTTCGGTCAATTCCTGGATTTTCTGTTCCATCGGCTTTCCCCTGAACGGATTGTAGAATTATCGTTGTTGCTTTTAAGTAATGAAGCGGGTCGTAACTCGAATTGCACGCCCGCGTTCATTCAATCGTTGAAACTTATCCGCTTAAACGATTGGTGAAGAAACAATATACTTTTATGGCATTGATGATGCAATCGGGAAGTGAAAAGGGGGGGGGATGGATGAAGCAACCCGATTGAGGCTCATAAACAGAGTACGGTTCCTAGACTGCAGCTTACGTTCCGGCCGGACGGATAGGGGAACGCTCCTTTTCTTCTTTGTTTATTGCTCCTCCAAACATATACTATTTTGTGATTTTCAATCATTACGAGGGTATATGAAAAAAATCGTTCTCGTTGCCGGCGCACGGCCCAATTTCATGAAAGTTGCTCCGATACTGCGAACGATTGAACGCTATTCCCATGAACTCTGCGGCGTTCTCGTCCATACCGGCCAGCATTACGACCGAAACATGTCGCATACGTTTTTTACTTCGCTCGGCATTCGGGAACCCGATTACAATCTCGAAGCCGGTTCAGGGAGTCATGCGGCTCAGACCGCACATGTCATGATCCGCTTTGAAGAGGTGTGTTTGAAGGAGAACCCCGACATCGTTCTCGTTGTCGGCGACGTCAATTCTACCATTGCCGCGGGACTTGTTGCGAAAAAGCTGCATATCTCCCTCTGTCATGTTGAAGCGGGGTTGCGCTCCCGCGACCGCTCCATGCCCGAGGAGATCAACCGCCTGGCAACCGATGCAATAACCGATATCTTTTTTACCACCGAGCCCGAAGGTACCGCCAATCTGCTTGGCGAGGGGCACACAAAGGACACAGTACATTTCGTCGGTCACGTGATGATCGACAATCTTTTCTACCAGCTTGAAAGGATTTCGAACGACGGCGACCGCCTGATTGATCCATCGGTAAAAGATCTTAAAAAGAGGCTGCCGGAAAAGTATTTCTGTTTGACCATGCACCGCCCCTCGAATGTCGACAATAAAGAGACGCTTTCCGGTTTACTGAAGGCAATCGCCGAAACAGGCCTGAAAGCGCCTATTGTTTTCCCCTGTCATCCCCGCACCCGGAAAAATATTGATCTATTCGGATTATCGCCATTCCTTCATCCCGCGGAGCGGGATGGCGGAGACTCTGCCTTCATTACTTCCGGCATCGTCGCCACCGAACCGCTCGGCTATAATGATTTTCTCTATCTGTGGAAAGATGCCGCCGGGGTGCTCACCGACAGCGGCGGCATGCAGGAGGAAACGACTGCGCTTAAAATTCCCTGCATCACCATGCGCACCACCACCGAGCGACCGATCACCGTGCAGATCGGTTCGAATGAAGTGGTCGGCACACGTGGCGATCGAGTCATAGCGCTCGCACATAAGATACTGCAGGGAGAGTGGAAAACAAGTCGTGTTCCCGACCTCTGGGATGGGGATGCAAGCAAGCGAATCGTGGAAGTCTTGAGAAGATAACCCTTTTTTCCCGAAATGGGTAAAGGAGAATTGGATGAAACGAACCGGTTCTGCGGCAATAATCCTGTTTGCAGCGACACTCTCTTTGGTCTTCGGCGCTAGCCAGTCCACCTGGACGATTGTGTCGCCGGGCGATAAGGTAAAAGCGACGGTACAGCTTGCCGATCTTGGCGGAGAGGCGGACTATCCGGCAGCTGAGGTTCGTCTTTACTATACGGTATCTGCAGGGGGACCGGGGGCATATTCGACGGTAGTATTGCCCTCCCCGATGGGCCTGGTAAGGTCGGACCGGAACTTCGTCAGCGGACTCACCTTCGTGTCGGAAGGCGCGCAGCGGACGATCGATTCCACCTATACCATGGTAACAGGGAAACGGAGCGTATGCCGGAACTATTGCAATGAAAAAATGCTGAGCTTTCAGACGACGGAAGGCAATTCGAAAATAGACCTTTACCTTCGCGCCTATGACGACGGCTTTGCTTTCCGTTACCGTTTTCCCGAGACAAACGCATCGCCGTTGAGTGTGACAGGTGAGGCGACGGGGTTTCGGGTACCCGCGAATTCGGTCATGTGGATGGTGGCGTACAATAACACCGTCGACCAATATGCGCCGGCCTATGAGGATATCTGGAAACGCAATCTGGAGGCGGGCGCCGGAATCGGTACGACCGCTAAACCGAGCGACAGTACATGGTGCATGCCCGCGTTGTACCGGACGCCGGCGGGGTGCTGGGCGCTCCTGTGGGAGAGCGACGTGACGCCCTCGTATTGCTGCTGTCGTCTGAGCAATAAGGCGGATAAACTCGTCTATCGCATCACGTTCCCCAACCCGAGCGAGGTTATGGGCCTCGGCTCGGTGAATCCGTCGTCCACGCTGCCGTGGACCATGCCGTGGCGGGTCATTATTACCGGTACATCGCCCGGGACCATACTTGAGTCGACACTGTCCACCGATCTGGCAACACCCTCAATGGTAAGCGATGTATCATGGATACGGCCCGGGCGCGCGTCGTGGTCGTGGTGGTCCGACAACAACAGCTCGAAAAATTACAACCTGATAACGCCGTTTATCGATCTTGCGCAACAGATGACGTGGGAGTACAGCACCGTCGACGTTGACTGGCATAAAATGACAAACGGCACATGGCGGCAATTGGCGGCCTATGCGGCAGAGAAGGATGTGGGTCTTATCCTCTGGTATAACGGGGGCGGACCGATCAACACAATAACCGGCGGCCCGCGCGACAGCCTCTACGATTCGACGACACGGAACAATCAGTTTCAAACCATCAGCGCTGCAGGAGTCAAAGGGGTAAAAATCGATTTCTGGCTGAGCGACAAGCAGAACATCGTTAAATACTACTTCGATGTTTTCAGGGATGCGGCCAAATACCGTCTTCTCGTTGATCCACACGGGTGTACGGTCCCGCGGGGATGGCAGCGCACCTATCCCAATCTCATTACCGCGGAAGCGAACAGGGGCGCCGAAAACTATATCTGGTTTCCCGAAGACGGCGATCGTTTCCCGTGGCAAAATACCATCCTGCCGTTTACGAGAAACGCCGTCGGGTCGATGGACTGGACGCCGGTCACCTTCACCAACGTTTCAAATCCGCATAAAACCTCGTACGGCCATGAACTGGCGCTGTCGGTGGTTTTCGAGTCGGGCATCCAGCATTTCGCCGACCGCGTTTCGGGGTATCAGACCCCAACGATAACGGCGGAAGTTCAAACGTTTCTCAAGGAGGTGCCCGTCGTTTGGGACGATACCAAATATATGCAGGGGTATCCGGGAAGCTGGGTGGTCATCGCACGGCGTAAAGGATACGACTGGTATGCGGCGGGCATCGCGGGGGATACCGCCCGTACCATGGCCGTCAAGCTCTCGTTTCTGCAGGATGCGCCGGCCAGCTATCATCTTACCCTCATTACCGACGGTTCAAGCGAAAAAACCTTCAGCGAAACAACAGACACGGTCGGCTCGGCTGATTCATTGCGGATAAACACTTTGGTCCGGGGCGGATGGGTGGCGAAATTTGTCGACCTCAATCCGTCGGTGGTACATAAAACCGTGGTCGCCGGGTCTGGTACCAACCGGCCACGGGCAGGATGCTCTGTCGTTGCGGGGGAGTCGTTTGTCCTGCCGAATTCATTTACCGGGGAAAATATGGAGATTTCAGTGTATTGCCTCGACGGCCGTCTGAAGAAGAGGGCAACCACCGAATCGCGGATCCTTGACCTGAAAAGGAATTTCAACCTGCCGGGCGGCGTGTATATCGTACGGTTCGGCTATCATTGACAAATGGTATGTCGCCGCAAGCGTATGATTAAATAATGATTCAAATTGTTCCCGAACAAGTATCACGGGGTGAGTGTACCTACGGGAAGGCACGGGTTCACTTGCGGGTGATGGTCGTGAAACGAAGAAGCTGCCCGTTCACCTCTCTAATAGTGACGATTCGGAGCTGCTGCGACACTGTGCTGCACCGACCCGCACGGTCAAGAATGCGGGAGAGGCTCATGGGGCCGTCATTCCCGCTGATTGCCCATTTTTCTGCCGATCTTCCGTTGATCGTATAGACCGTTACCGCGAGGGGCGGCGAAAGCAGTGAAGTGCCGTTGCGGTGAAGCACCCGTTTCCCATTGAAGTAAATCATCGGTGACGAGTCCGATTTCACCCCCGAGGTATCCCCCCCTTGCTGGTAATGGCGCACGTAGTCGATGATGTACTGAATGGGAAACTCTGTTTTCGAAGGGTCGCCGCCGTTGGTGCCGCCAATCGCCTGGTTGACCAGCATATAGCCGGGACGGCGGAAAGGGTTCTCTCCGTTAGGCCCTGTACCGTCGGCGTTCTCCACCGGGTAATGGTTCATCAGGGTGTCGTCAAGCCAGAGGTCGATTTTCAGGGAGTCCCACTCCCACGTCCAGACATGAAACCGCTCCGCCCATTCAGAGGAAACCCTTTTGGTTTTAGAAGACCATTTCTGGTTGCCGTCCATGACATTGAAAAGACATTTGCCTTGGTAAAACTCCATCATGTCGATCTCGCCGCCTCGCGGCCATCCGCCGCTATTGGGCAGCCACCACCAGGCCGGCCAGCTCCCCTGCCTGATGTCGATCTTTGCGCGGATCTCGAAGAGACCGTATTTGAACGAACGTTTCCCCATGGTCCTCAAGTTTGCCGAGGTATAGGTGCAGCCGCTCATGGTTTCCCGATGCGCCTCAATGATAAGAAACCCGTCTTCAACCCGTGAGTTTTTTTCCCTGGCTTCCGCATAGTACTGCAGCTCGCTGTTTCGTACGCTGCACCCCTTTTCATATCCCCAGTTCTTCGAATCGGGCAGCCCGCTTACATCGAACTCATCCGACCAGACCAGGTGATAATTGTCGTAGGGGGGCTGACCGGCGGCTGGGAATAGAAAACCGGCAGGCAAAACGATGATAAAAGGAAAGATGCGGTAAAAAGAGTTCATGCAAATTCCTTTCCCCGAAAAGGGGCTTCTAATAATATATAATTGTAAACAGGCTGGAGAAGGGCATTTCATAAGGGGGACACGAACCGCTCCTGCAAATTGCCCGCCGTTTTTTCGACGTTATTTCTTCAAGTCGCAGTTTTTCATTCTCGGTTGATAGCTGTCGATATATGATGTCGGCCGGTTGTGCGGAGGTTTTTTAAAAGGCGATCCCTCAACAGATTTGCCGGCAAACTCGTTGATAAGACTTACCCAGCCGCATTGCGTCATGATCATCTTCCTGCCGGTCTTTATTTTCCCCCAAGAAACCGGCTTGGCGTTTTTATTGTCCCACAGCGTAAAGAGGGCACTACACCTCAACGGTGTAAGGGCAAAGCTTCCCCGTCCGCCGAAAAGGAAATAGCCGCTGAAGAGCTCTTTTCCTGAAAATGAAATATCCTGTATGTAAAGAGTGAAATCAGCATCGGAGAAAGGCGGTTCGGCATTACGACCGGGGAGTAACAGCGTCAGCGTGTCTTTTTTACGCCAAGGAAGCCTGGTCGGGACAAGCGGGGAGTCGCCTATGGTATCGGGAGGCAGGACGACGGTGAACCTGCTGGAATCAATTATTGCCGGAGGCAGGTTCAGGCTGAAAAAACGGCGCATCTGCCGGGCCGCATCGCCTTCGCCGAAAACCGGTTTTAAAATACGGGGATCCTCCACCGCTATGTCGTTATGAATGACAATCCTCAGGCTCAGTGAAGGCGATGGAGAACGGTCGCCGGAAATCATCGGTATGCATCCGGAAAAAAAGAATATTCCCGGCAGAGCGAATGACCACCGGCATTTCATAGAAGATCCTTTGCAACATCAGCGGAAGGCATCAAGGTTTCGGCCGCACCGACTTCTTTTTCCTTACAACACTCCGTGAAACGGAAAGACTCGCCGTGCCGGTGATGAGACGGCCGTCGCAGTCATAGTTTGCCTTAATATGTACCCGCTGGTTGAAGGGAATGTTGACAAGGTAAATTTTTGCCTTGCCGTCGTCGCCGGTGGAGAAACACTCATCCGCTGCTTCGGTTTCACCTTCGGCTGTATCCTCGGGAAGTCTGCAGAGAAAGGTGCCGCTGGTGGCAATCAACTCGATCCGTTCCCCGCGGTAAGGATTGTCGTCCCCGTCGAAAAGATGTACGGTCACCAGCGCTCTTCCCGCCGGTCGTTCCAGGACCGAATCGCGGATGATTTCCACCTTTACCGCAAGACGGCAGGTCCGCGAAATAACCTCATTTTCATCGGGAATTTCGTACCCCCGGACAATGGCGGTGAAAAGCAGTATCGTCGATACCCAATGTTGCAGTTTCATGGATTCCTCCAATGCAATAGGTGTAGTTAGTGACCGGGGCCCTCAGCTTTCTTCAAGCCTGGATGTCATAATATTAAATATACTCTCTCATAGGCTAGGATGCGGCACTGTTAAAGCGTAAAAACCATTTTCCTATCCGGGGCGAAAAAGAGGAATGATGCCGATGGGGGAATTATATATTTACCCTCGTGGTTGTGACATCTTTACTTCATTTGAACGATATCCTATAATTTGTAATTCTATTATTCATTTCAGGATCAGCGGTATGCCCTTGCGGGTAGATGCTGGTTACTCGTTTATTCATACTTTCAACTACATGAAGGAGGCCGTATGATTTTGTCCCTCACCCGTGCACTTTTTACTGTTGCCGCATTTTGTGTTTTTCTTGTTTCGTGTACCTCGCCGTTGCTTTATGAAGAAACGATACCCGATTTCAAAGCGCCGTCGGACAAGGCACTTTGCGTCGTCATTCGACCGATGGGAATATACGGCCAGTATGCGCCGCTCTGGCTTGATACAAAGTGTGTCGGCGGGACGATAGGAAATACCATCACCTCCTTCGAAGTCGATCCGGGGTCCCATCTGGTGATGACGAAGATCAACCTCATGTCGAAAACGAAGCTCAATTTTCAGTCGGGTAGGATTTATTATGTTCTCATGGCGGCCTACCCGATTCCCATGGTCGGCACCGGTACTTCACTGACGCCGATGCCCGGATCAGAAGCGACCGCTAAAATTGAAGAGGAACAGGGTAAAATTAAATTTACAAAATTGAATCCTGAATACGAGCATAAGGATCTTGATGCCGACGATCTCAAGGAAGAGCTCGATGACTACGCCGAATGGGAAAAGAAAGAGCCGGAAAAAGCACGGGCGGAGGCGGAATACCCTGGGTATTGACGGGGTGCTCCCCCCTTCTTCCCGGCGAAAGACCTGCAAGGTACAGAGATAGGTTATTTGTGGTTAAGACAGGTCTCCCGCCGGGTGATCGGGAGTGCGCGCAAACGACGCTTTTCGCTGCATGCATTGAAAACGTCATATAAAAGATACACGCAATTGCAACGGTGTACAAGACCGCTGCCGTTAATCCGTATTCAGGCGGAATACAGCGCGTTACGGGCCCACCATGAAAAAGAGAGGGAGGTGGGTGCACGTGGTCATTGACGCTGCTCAGCAACGCGGCAGGGGTTTACATCTCCTCGATTGCCTCTATTCCGAGAAGCCACAAACAGTTTTTCATTACCGCGCGGAATGCGGCCACAAGCTGCAGGCGGAACTGCTCGCGGTCGCTGCCGATGACCTGGCTGTTGTGGTAGAATTCATTGAAGGCCTGCGCGAGCCCGAAAGCATAAGAGGCGATTATTGAAGGGGAAAGTTTGTCGCCGGCGAAGGCGGCCGCTTCGGGAAAGCGGTCGAGCTGTCGAAGCAGCGCGATTTCCGCGCCGTTGAAAGCGCCGTCCGCGGCGACTGCGCGGGAGGGGGGTGCCGGCGCTTTTCGTACAATCGACGAGGCGCGTGCGTAACTGTAAAGAAGATACGGACCGGTGTCTCCTTCGAAGCTGATCGCTTTTCTCGGGTCGAAAAGCATGGTTTTGCCGATGTCGACCCGCAGCAGTTGATATTTAATGGCCGCCAGCGCGATGACAAGGCTGCGCCGTTCGATTTCCGCATCGTCCAGTCGATACCGGCGTGCGACCTCTTCCGCCGCAAGGCTTTTCGTCTCGTTGATCAGGTCATCGGCATCGACGACCGTTCCTTCGCGCGACTTCATTTTTCCCTCGGGCAGGTCGACCATGCCGTAGGAAAGATGGTGGATTTTCCCGGCCACGGGACTACCCAATTTTTTCAGAATCGTCTTCAGGACGGCAAAATGGAAATCCTGTTCGTTGCCGACCACATACAGGGAGCGGTCGCAGGCGAACTCGTCATGTTTCAGCACCGCCAGATAGAGATCCTGAACGATATAGACGGCGGTGCCGTCGGGGCGCAGCAGAACCTTTGTCCCCAGTTTTTCCGCATCAAGGTCAACCACCGTTGCGCCGTCGTCGCGCCGGGAAAAGACACCCCGTTCGAGCCCGTCGCGGACGATCTCCTTGCCGAATGTATAGAGGTCGCTCTCGAAGTACTCCCTGTCGAAACGAATGCCGAATAGGTCGTAGGTCTGCTTGAAGCCATCGAGCGCCCAGCCGTTCATCGTTTTCCAAAGCGCCCTGACCTGTTCGTCCCCAGCCTCCCACTGCCGCAGCATGTGCTGCGCCCGATCGTTCCAGGAGGGGTCGACGGCGGCGTTCCTGCTGAACAGGACATAATAATCCCCGACGAAATGGTCCGGCTTTTTGCCGGCAGATTGCGGAGTGGCGCCGCCGCCGACGGCGCGGTAGGCCAGCATCGATTTGCAGATGTGAATGCCTCGGTCGTTGTTGATGGAGGTCCGTACGACGTCGTTTCCGCAGAACTGCAGGATCCGGGCGACGCTTTCACCGATCGACATGTTGCGCAGGTGCCCCAGATGGAGCGGCTTGTTCGTGTTGGGGGAGGCGAATTCGATCACGACCTTCACGGCCGCTTGTTTCCGGCCGTATCCGTCCTCCAGCACCCGTGAAAGCACCGATGCGGCGAATTGATTTTTGTCAACGAAAAAGTTGAGATACCCCGCAATGGCGGTGATGTTTTCGAAGGCATCATCGGGCATGATTTTTTTCCTGAGTTCTTCGGCAATGGCGACGGGACTCTTTCGAAGTATCCGCGCGAGAGTGAAACAGGGGAACGCATAATCGCCCATTTCAGGCGCCGGCGGAATCTCAAGCAGGCGGCCGATGTCGTCGGCACTGAGGCTGCCCGCAAGCTCCGATGCAAGAAGCATGATTATCGTCTCTTTCATCGCGGACGGTTTTCCTTCTTCATAAGGCCGCTATAGAGGAAGGATAAAAATAATTCGTGGTCATGAGGCGGGATGCGGCGTGCAAAGAGGGGGAGGCCGGCAAGAGATGAAGGATATACCCATTTCGATCATTACCAAACGGAAGAATTGTGTCTGGTACTGCCTTCACCCCAGCATCCCTAAAAACTGCCAAGCGGGTAGAATGTATCGCTCTTTTGGAAATGCCTCCGGGCGCCCGGCTTCAGCGACAATCTGGTAATAGGGGACTTTCAGCGCGTCGGCAAAAAACACACCCGAAGGGGAAAGAGATGAGTCGTTGAGCTTCACCTCAAAAAGCGCCATCGGGGCGTTGCGGTCGATAAGCAGGAAATCGACTTCTTGTTTGTGAACATTCCGCACGTAACGGATATCGAAATCCCCCAGCCCCAGTTCATTCCACCGGTTGACCAGTCGCAGGAGCGATACCGCAACCGCATTTTCAAACCGTGCGCCAGGATCATCAACCATGGTCCAGTCGAAGAAGTAGAATTTCCGCTCTTTAGCAATTGCCTTTGCGATGCTTTTCGACCAGGGCGGAATTGAAAACAGAAGATAGATTTTTACCAGCGCATCAAGCCATGAGGAAACGGTCTTATGGTTAACCTGTAAGTCCTCACGGAGCGAGTTGATGCTCAACGGCGATCCGATCCTTTCCGGCAGCAGCAGCATAAGCTGTTCGATGCCCTTGAGATCATGGATGCGGGTGATATCGCGCAGGTCTTCCGAAACAAGGAGCGAACGATAGGTATTCCTCCATTTGCGGGAAAAAGTATCCCTTGCCTTTATAAAGGGTTCGGGAAATCCACCGAACCGCAGCCATACGTAGAACGCCTCTTTACATACAGAACTTTTCGCGTCGTCCGCAAGGCGGGCCGGCAATCCTGCTGCGTCGGGATGGGAAAAAATCGAAGGCGTGTCGATAGCAAGGCTGAAATCCTGCATCGCTTCCGCAAGCCCCATCGGCAGCAGGCGGTAGGAGAAATACCGTCCGGCGAGACTGTCTCCCGATGCTTTGAAAAAATCGAGCCGCGCGCTGCCGGTCACGATGATTTGCGCTTCGCCGATATGAATATCGTAGAGCCCCTTGAGAATGTTTTTCCAGTTTTTATGCTTGTGAATTTCGTCGAACGCAACCAGCGGCGGATTGCCCGGCGCGCGGGCGAGCGGCACTTTGAGAAAATGGGGATTTCGGGTGTATTCCCGCCTGACGTACGGATCGTCCCAGTTGAAGTAGAGGGCATCGTTGCTTATCCGCCGCAGGCGTTCTTTCACGAAAAAGGTCTTTCCCACCTGGCGCGGGCCGGAAAGGAAAATCATCTTTCCGGCATTCACCTCAGGGTTGAACAAGTAGGTGGATTGAATCCGTTCCATAGTGATAAATTACTATGATAGTATAAAAAAATCCAAATAAATTTATAGGGAAGTATAAAAATATTTAGTAGGAGCAGGCGATAACAAATGCTGTTTTCCGGCGGAAAACGAAAAGTGGGGCTGTCGCTCCATTTTTAGGGGAAAAGGGTGTATTATAGGGTGTATTATTAAGATAAAGATGCGAATGATGGGGCGGGCGGTTTCAGGCAGGTGTCTTTTTGAGGCGGAAGGATGAATCATGCGAATTTTGACTTTACTGACGAAAGTGGTGTTGTGGGGGGCGGTTGTAGGGGTGATGGGTAATGCGTGCTTCGGGCAGAGTTACTGGAAGAGGACCTTTGAAGATGTGCGTCTTAATGACATTGTCCCAACAACTGATGGGAATTTTCTGCTTGTGGGATACAATAAAAGTGATGTCTGGCTTGTGAAGGTCAACTCGAATGGAGATACCCTTTGGACGAAAACGTATGGGGGAGACTTTAAAGATATCAGCACAATTCTCCCAACCGCGGATGAAAATTTCCTTCTTGTCGGTCCTCATTCATGTATTATGAAAATCAATCCAGATGGAGACACTCTTTGGACGAAAACGTATGAAGGGATATCTATCTACACGATTTTTCAAACCGGGGATGGGAATTTCCTAGGATATACTGATCACCTACTTCTGAAGATTGATACGAATGGAGATACTCTTTGGGCGAAAACATACGGGGGACCAGACGAAGATCGAATCAGCACAATTCTTCCAACAATGGAAGGAGATTTTCTGCTTGTTGGTGTAAAAAGTTACGATGTCTGTCTTACAAAGATCAACCCGAAGGGGGAAACGCTCTGGACAAAAACGTATGGGAAAGCAGGAATTGATGAATTTAGTGCAATGCTTCCAACAATGGATGGAAATTTTTTACTTTTGGTATACGCTTCTATAAATGACGCAGGTGATGCCGATCAGTGGGTTCTGAAGCTTAACTCAAATGGAGATATTCTTTGGGCGAAAACATACGGGGAAGCATCATCCTTTGATTATTTTAAAACGATTACCCCAACCATGGATGGAAATTATCTGCTTGTGGGAAGAACAGCTCCAATTGGTACCGAGGAATATGACGTCTGGTTTGTGAAGATTAACCCGAATGGAGATATTTATTGGACGAAAACGTATGAATTAGAGGAAATACAAGGCGGTGATGATATCAGCACAATTATTCCAACCATGAGTGGAAATTTCCTGCTTATGGGAGGAACTTCTTTTCAAATGGGTGTTGGGAGAATCAATGCTAACTGGCTACTAATGATCAACCAGAATGGTGATCCTCTTTGGAATAAAACGTATGTGGTAGGTCAGTTCCTATATACTATTATTGATACAATCGTTCCAACCACAGACGGGAATTTTCTGTTTTTAGGCAACATCGATTATCGCCTCTATCTCATCCTCTACCTCATCGACGACCGCTACGCTTACCGCGACTCCCTCTTCACCTTCAAGATCCCCTGTCTCGGCGCCGACTCGCTCGACTACGGCTTCTCCCCGCTCAGCACCCCTTCCGGCATGACCGTCAGTCCCGGCGGGACGATCTCCTGGACGCCTGAGACCGACTCGGTTTACATGGAGCATGTGGAATACGTCGTCGTTAACGAACTCGGCCGGCAGGATACCCTCACGTTTAATATCTATGTTAATTGCGAGTATGGAAATCCTATGGCTGCAAACAGACAGACACATTATAGAAGAACCGCTGCAACGCCCTTCGAAATCGGCACCTCCAACTTAAATGGCAGGGTAACATTCTCCCTCCCGCAGTCGGCAACAACACTCTCTATCTTCGACATCACCGGCCGTCAGGTCGGCAGGGTGGCTCCGGTCAATTCGGGAGATGGCTCCCATGCCGTCTGGCCAGATCCGTTCTCGGGCGGCAGGAGCGTCCCGGCCGGGAAATACTACGCGAAGGTGTTTATGGGAGAGGGGAGTGTGGTTAAACCGTTTCTGCTGGTGCGGTGAGCGTCGGCCGCCACCGTCCGGTCACGGCCGGAAACAGGGTGGTCGTCGTCTGCGCTGTAGGCGATGCAAGGTCAATCAGGCAGCGATCTTCATCATTTCCAGATCGACTCCTTTTCGGGCTGCTTCGTCGGCCGATTTCAGAAGAGAATTATTTACTTCCTCAGACACGTATTCTTCTCCACAGTTATCGCAGCTTTCGGCGGGAACATTTTTAAAAATCAGCGTTGTTCCGTTCCGTTCAAGAACGACGGTCGTCCTGCAACCGCCGCTGCGTACGCGCTCGTGGTTTCGTCACGACTTTGTTACAATCCGGTACACGGGTGAAAAAATATTGTTACATCGATTGACTATAATTTACTTTGCTCCGTAATCCTGAACTGCACTGTTAACGAAATCACTCTGAAAGGACGAATTTGTGGGAACGCATCCATCAGGCAAACGCCGCTCTTTACTGTTGACGGCGGTACTGTTTCTTGTCTGTCCACTGGTCGCGCAGTCGCCGGGAGCGGCGGTCGAACTGTCGTCGTCCCGGGCCGTTGAAATGGCGATGAAAAACAACCGGACGGTCAGAGCGATCGGCCATCAGCTGCGCGCAGCGGATTTCGGGGTGAAAAGCGCGGTGACGTCGTTTCTTCCGCACGCAACGGCGAGCGGCAGGTATACCCGTCAGAGCGTGAACGAAATGTTTGAAATGATACTCAGGTCGACCGGCCATGATCTCGATCTCGAAAATTCCTACAATTTCGGTCTCGAAATCACGCAACCGCTCTTTACCGGATTTGCCACATTGAACAGTCTGCGCAGCGCACAGGCGTCGCGTTCACTCCAGGAGTCGACCGGAGAAAAAACAGCACACATGATGAAATATGCGGTGCTGCAGATCTACTGGGGACTGGTCGCGCTTGAGAAATCGCAGGTTGTCGCAGGTGAGGCGATCAGGCAGCTCGAAGAGCTGACCTCGAGTCAGGCCGCCATGATGGATCAGGGAATGGCGACCGAGCACGACTATCTTCTCACCCGGGCATCGCTTGCGCAGGCGCGGATGAACGAATTGAAGGCCGGTGCGGCGATACGGTCGATGAAACGGCAGTTCGCCGTGCTCCTGGGGTTACCGGTCGATACGGCGATCGTCCTCACCGACACCGCGGCGGTAAAAACCGTTCCGGGGAATAACGGCGTGGATTCCGTGATCGCTGCGGCGCTGCGCGACCGTCCCGACATGCGTGAAAGCGCCCTTCAGCTTCACCTGAGCGAACTCGGGGTGAAACTGGCCCGCGCTTCTTATTTTCCCGTGCTCGCCGCGGGATTTTCCCTGACGGAAAGTCGTCCCGACCAGCGCTACCAGGACCAGTGGGGCAACAGCTGGTATGCGTACGCCGCGCTCAGGTTTGACCTGCTCGACTGGGGCGACCGTGTGTTCAAGGTCAGGAGAGCGAAGGAGCAGTACCGGTCGCTTTTCGAACTGAGTGAACAGAAAAAAGCGTCGGTGGAAAAGGAGGCCGCCGACGCCTGTGATGCCGTACGGCAATCGTCGGAGGAGCTTGCGACCGCCGCGCTGCTCGTGGAAGCGCGCGAAAAGGCGTACAACGCCTCGCTCGCGAAGCACGAGGAGGGGGTCATGCCCATGTACGAGCTGCTCAATGCGCACAGCGCCTTCGTTACCGCGAAGTATCAGGCGCTGCAGGCGGCGACGAACCTCGAACTCGCCGTTGTCAACATGGAGATGGGCGGCCTCGGCACGAGCGCGGGAGATTGAGTTCCCGCCGGGGGCGGCTTCGCGCCGCTCCCGGAAATGTATCGGACGGAAATCGGTAAAAGCCAATCAGCAATAAAGGATACAGTCATGGACAAAAACAGGATCGTTATGGGGATCGCCGGTATCACCGCACTTTCGTTCGTCGTCGTATGTAAACCTCCGCAGCGTCCGAAGGTTCAGCGGATCGCTCCGGTCGAGGTGTACGTCGCGCAGCCGTCGTCGATATCGAGTTATGTCAGCCTGACCGGAGGGATCGAGGCGCAGAACGACGCCATCGTCTACAGCAAGATTCCCGAGCGGCTCGTTTCGTTGCAGGTGAAACCCGGTGACCGCGTCAGGGCCGGGCAGACGCTCGCCATCCAGTACAACGAGGGCGCCCTGCAGGGAAAGAACCTCGCCGCCGCGGCGCTTAAAAGCGCCGAGGTGCAGTTGCAGACCCGCAGGGACGACTTCACCCGCATGGAGAACCTTTTCGCCAAAAAGGCGGTCACCCGACAGCAGTATGACCTTTCAAAAAGCCAGCTTGATATTGCGCGGATCTCCCTCGAGCAGGCGCAGGCAACGCTCGAGCAGGCCGTTATCCAGTACGAGAACACCGTTCTGCGCGCCCCGTTCGACGGACAGGTGGCCACAGTTTATTTCGATTGCAACGAGATGGTTCCAGCGGGACAGCCGGTTGTCAAGATGATCAACGCCAACACCGTCAAGGCGAAACTCAATGTTCCCTCGGTCGATATCGGTAAGATCGCCGAAGGCCGGAGCGTTATCGCCTCGTTTCCGGCGCTTCCCGACACGCACTTCACCGGAATCGTCTACCGGATGGACAAGGCGATCGATCCCGCCACCCGCACGCTCGCCGTGGAGGTACGGCTTTCGAATACGGGGAACCTTCTCACGTCGGGGATGTTCGGAGAGTTCAGAATCGAAACGACCCGGCACGAGGAAACCGTCGTCGTGAGCGAAATGACCGTCATGACCCGTTCAGAAATCGTTACCGATGAACGGGGAATTCAGACCGATCGTCCGGAATATTATGTCTATATCGCCGGCAACGGGAAGGCTGAAAAGAGGGTCGTGACCCCGGGTATCGTCTCGGGCGGATTTACCGAGCTTGCCAAAGGGGTCAGTATGGGCGACAGCATCATCGTTGTCGGTCAGAATACCATCAAAGAGGGTGATCCGATCAGGGTCATCACGGAGACGGAGCGTTGACCATGACCCTTGCCAAGTTTTCCATACGACGAAAAATCACCCTGACTATGATGTACATCATCGCCGTCGGCTTCGGCCTGTTCTCGGTGACGCAGTTGAAGGTGGCTATGACCCCCGATCTCGATTTCCCCATTGTTCTGGTCATGACCAGCTACCCGGGGACCAGTTCCGGAGATATCGAGAACCTCGTGACCCGAACGATCGAAAAGGGGGTTTCCTCGACCGAGAACATCAAGAAGATCACCTCGCAGTCGTCGAACGGGATGTCACTGGTCGTGCTCGAGTTCGACTGGGGAACCAATATGGACCAGGCTGAAAACGATGTGCGCAACAACCTGGACTTTATCCGTGACTATCTCCCCGACGACGCCGACGAACCGATCGTGATCGCGCTCAATCCTTCGATGATGCCGATCATGATGATCTCCATGAATTCCAGGGACCTCAGTCCTTCGGCTCTGCGCGCTCTCGGCGACGACAAGGTGGCGCCGCTGCTCGAACGGGTGAAGGGCGTCGCGTCGGTCGGAATTCAGGGCGGGCTGAAACGGCAGATCAATGTGAGGCTCAATCCGGTACTGCTCGCGTCGCATGCCCTGTCGCCGTCGGCTGTCGCCGCGGCGATACAGTCGGGCGCCGGACTGGTGGCGGCGGGAAGCATCAAGACCGATGTCAAGGAGTACAACCTGCGCATCTACAGCGAATACCGCTCGGTCGGCCATATAGGGAACATCACGGTGAAGCCGGGGGCGGTGCCGGTGCGCCTGAAGGACGTCGCGATCGTCGAAGACGGCTTTGAGGAGCCCTCCGGCGACGTACGTGTCAACGGAAACCAGGGTGTCGCGGTCATCGTGAGCAAGCAGTCCGACGCGAATACCGTTCAGGCGGCGCAGGCTGTCCGGGCAGCGCTGCCGGAGATAAAAAAGGTGCTTCCGTCAGGCGTGGAGTTCACCACCATGTTCGATACCGCGGAATTCACCGAAAGTTCAATGGACAACCTGGTCAAGACGGCGATGGTGTCGTTCATCGTCGTCGTCTTCATCATCCTGCTCTTCCTGCGCAACTGGCGCGGCAGTTTCATCATGGCGCTGTCCATGCCCATTTCGGTGATCCTCACCTTCGCTGTCCTCTATCTTGCCAACCTGACGCTCAACGTCATCTCCATGGCAGGACTCGCGCTCGCCGTCGGCATGCTCGTCGACAACTCGATCGTGGTGCTGGAGAATGTCTTCAGACACCGGGATCTCGATCATGAGGACATGGCGACGGCGGCTGAAGCCGGTTCAACGGAAATGAGCATGGCAATCATCGCGTCCACCCTCACGACCATCGCCGTATTCGTACCGGTGCTCTTTGTTCCCGGGATGACCGGGCAGCTTTTCAAGGAAATGGTGCTCACCATCACCTTCAGCCTGTCGGTTTCCCTTATCGTGGCGCTGACCGTCGTTCCGATGGTATCCTCGGTTCTCCTGAAGACGCGAAAGCAGGAGGGGATCAAGCGCGCCGCGGCGCCGGTCGCGAAAACCGGTTTCTTCACGCCGCTGGTCGGCTCGTACCGCGGCTTGCTCCACTGGGCACTCTATCACAAGAAATATGTGGTCATCACGGTGGTTGCGCTGTTCTTCGCCTCGTTCGCCCTTGTGCCGAAGATCGGCATTGAATTCATGCCCGAAACCGATGAGGGCCGGATCAACGCCACCATCGAATGCGCCGCCGGGATTACCTTGACTCACGCGAGAAGAACGGTCCTCGAGATCGAAAAAATCCTCGCGACCGCGGCACCCGAGATTTCAACCGCCCTGTTCCGGTTCGGCACCCAGACCGGCTTCAATCCCGGAGGATCGAAAAGCAACGAGATATCCGCCGTGATCAAGCTGGCGCCACTTGCGCAGCGGAAACGCTCCCAAAAGGAAATCGAGATGGCGCTGCGTAAAAAGCTCGACAATGTACCGGGAATCACCTACTCGTTCAGGAGCGGCGGCATGGGGGGTAGCGGTGAAAGCGCGATCGAGCTGAAGGTGATCGGCGACGACCTCGCCAGGGCAAGAACCATCGCCGAGGACGTCAAGGCGCGCATGGAGAAAGTCCGGGGGCTCGTGGATATAAAACTCAATGTCAGCAACTATATTCCCCAGCTCGACGTTCATTTCAAACAGGATGCGCTCAACGATCTCAACCTTTCCGGGCTGCAGGTGGCCGCGATCATATCGACCGCCGTTCAAGGAAGAACGGCGGCGCAGTACCGCGAATCGGGCGACGAATACGATGTGTACGTCCAGTTTGACAAACAGTACCGACAGAACCGTGAGGCGCTCGGCCACATCGTCATACCGCTTCCCTCCGGCGCAGCCGTGCCGCTGCGCGAAGTCGCCGATATCGTGGAGTCCCAGTCGCCGGTGACGATCTTCCGAGAAAACCAGGAACGGTTCATCTCGATCCAGTGCAACCTCGGCGGCATTGACCTCGGTTCGGCCCGAAGGGAAATCGACCGGATCCAATCGGAAATCGTGCTGCCTTCCGACATTTACTTTGTTGTGGGCGGAACCGCCGAAGACCAGCAGGAAGCGAATTTCTACCTGATGGTGGCGTTCATCGTGGCGATCATCCTCGTCTATATGGTGATGGCGTCGCAGTTTGAATCGCTGCTCGATCCTTTCATCATCATGTTCACCGTGCCGCTTTCGATTATCGGCGTCATCGGGATGCTCTTCGTCACCGGAACGCCTTTGAGCGTCATGGCGATCGTCGGCGTCGTCATGCTCGTGGGTATTGCGGTGAACAACGGTATCGTGCTGGTCGATTACATGAACCAGCAGCGGCACCGCGGCGTCCCCCTGTATCAGGCCGCCGAAGAGAGCGGGGTGGTCCGCATCAGGCCGGTGCTCATGACCGCCATGACCACGATCGTGGGCATGGTTCCCCTTGCCCTTGAAATCGGCGACGGCGCCGAAATGTGGGCGCCTCTGGCGCGCGCGGTCATCGGCGGCCTGGTCATGACCACCCTGCTTACCCTGGTGGTGATCCCGGTAGTCTACATCGTTTTCGAGGAGTGGAGCGACAAGGCAAACCAATTCCTGTTCCGGGAAGAGTAAGCGCAACCGATGAGGTGGATTCGTTAGGCGATGACGTGATTATACCGACGCTGCAGGCGCTCTGGTTTGTCAGCGACAAAGGGCTTTGGCGATCTCCTTCCGCGGTTACCCGCTCACACTCAAACTCCGTCCCCGTCTGCCTGCGGCGCAGGAGCGGCTTGTCAGGGCAAAAAACGGGCGTGATCGCAATTGACGTAAAATATATTTTATCTTGTATTCTTTTTATCGAAAGGACCCTGCGGATGAAAACAGCATCCCGCATCCCTGTTCTTTTTTTCTCTCTTCCCCCGGGGGAGGCGCTATGCTTGATCAGCGGATAAACGCCTGGGTCCTCCGATGCGTTCGACGCCTTATCCGGACGTATTACCATGTCCGCGCTCGCGCCTCGGGCCGCGCGTTCTACTGCAATGCGCTCAACGGCACATCCGACTATAATATATCAGTCAACTGCGATATGACCCTCTCGTGCAGCTGCGCCGATCACGACGGCTCAGGTACCATCGGCGATCTGTCAATTTCAAGCCTGCAGGATATATTCGACGGCCCACGGGCAAAGACGTTTCGCCGTAACATGGCTCAGGGGCGGCTTCCCCTCCTT
>JAFGNB010000372.1 GCA_016927235.1 Chitinispirillaceae bacterium | reverse complement strand
GACAACATGGGGCCGAAGGCCCCTCATAAAAAAGTTATTCAACAGACACTTCATCGGGTTCGTATTCCGGAAATTATCTCTCCTCGAGGTATAAGTTTTATTAGGCCTTCACTGCCTTTATATTCACCTGGCCGCCTTAGGGGTTAACTTTATGTCTACTAAACCGGCACCACATCAGATCAAGGATCGTGGCATGGCTGCGGAAGCCTGTTGCCCTTAAATGACTTAGCGCCTGGCGCGCTCCGCGGTTTCGATAAGAAGCTCCTCGGTCTCCTTCCACCCGATGCAGGAGTCGGTGACGGAGACCCCGCGCCTGAGCGTTAAAAGGTCATCGGTGATGGGCTGGCTTCCGTACTCCAGATTGCTCTCCAGCATGAAGCCGACGATCGACTCGGAGCCGGGAACACCGGACAAGCGCTGAGTGATGAGGTCGCGAAGAACCTTTGCCTGGTTCTCGGGCTGTTTGCTCGAGTTGCCGTGGCTGCAATCAACGACAATGGTCGGACGGAGTCCGGCACTTGTGAGGAGTTTTACCGCTTTCTCCACGTCGGCCGTCTGGTAGTTCGGCCCGCTTCTCCCGCCGCGCAAGATGAGGTGGCTGTCCATATTCCCCCGGGTGCGAAGCACGCAGGTACTGCCCGTTTTGTCGATACCCAGGAAAGAGTGGGCCTGGCGGGCGGAGAGGATGGCGTTGATTGCTGTCTGGATATCGCCTTCCGTCGAATTTTTAAAACCGACCGGCATGGAGAGTCCCGACGCCATTTCGCGGTGTGTCTGGGATTCGGTGGTGCGGGCGCCGATTGCCGCCCAGGAAACAAGCTCCGCGATGTACTGCGGAACAATGGGGTCGAGCATCTCCGTGCCCGCGGCTACTCCAGCCTCATTGATGGCCACAAGAAGGGTGCGCGCCGTAGCCAGACCGCGGGCGATGTCGTACGAACCGTCGAGGGCGGGGTCGATGATGAGACCTCTCCACCCAAGGGCCGTGCGCGGCTTCTCGAAATAGACACGCATGACGAGGAGCAGCGTGTCGGCAACACGCTCGTTCAGACCCGACAGGCGCCCGGCATACTCGATTGCAGCCTCCGGATCGTGGATGGAGCAGGGGCCGACCACCGCAAAGAGGCGTCGCTCCTCACCCGAGAGGATTCGCCTGATCGCGGCGCGGCTTTTGACCACCGTCGCATTGGCCGCTTCCGTCATGGGTATGCGGCGCGACAGATCCGCCGGCGAAACCAGCGGCACTTCCGCCGCTATCCGTATGTCGTGTGTCCGTTCCACAAAACCGTTCCTTTCCCTGTGTCCGGCCGACGCGGCCTGAGAGAAAAAATATAAATCAGATGGAGCGTTGTTTCATAATAGAAATGTAGCCGTGCGCGGTTCTCTTATGAGGTTTTTGCATGCAGGAAACCTTTCGCTATGATACCATTATTTCAATCGCGGCAGTCGTTAATAAGGGTAGTATCGGATATCTTGTGAGAACGGAAATAGACTAGAGTGTCAACGAATGAAGAATAAAAAAAACGGCTTGTTTGGTGGAAAAAATTTTTTCCCGGCAGTAGCGGCAGTATCAATTTCGGGTATCATGGTTCTGGTGCTTGCAGTGAGCTATCCGTTTGCGGGGAACGATTGCGACTATTTTTATCCGCGCCTTGTTGATACGATGCTCTTTTATTTGAAAAACGGACCCGCAGTTCAGTGGTGGACGCCCTCATTCGGAGGAGGTTTACCGTCCTTCCCAAATCCGCAGCAGATGCAGTTTTCCATTCCACAGATGTTTGTTATGCTCATCGATCCCTGGAAAGCCGTCGCCCTGACGGTTTTTCTTTTCACGGGGGCGGGTTTTTGCGGTGCATATCTTTTTTTCCGCCGGGTTTTCGGCGGTACGCCCGGGTGGGCGACGCTTGGTGCGACACTGTTCTCATCGGCACTTTTTACCATTCACCATGTTAATGCCGGACACCTTGGCTTTCACGCATTTCCGTTACTCAGTTTTATCCCTCTATTGATAACCATGCCGAAAGGCGGGATGTTTATCAGAACAGTATCGTTAGCCGCAATTTTCAGTTACTTAATTTACGGTGCGGGCTTTTATCTCATTCCTCTGTTTATTGTAAGTACGGTGCTTGTCGTTGCGATGGTTCGTGCGTTGGTACCGGCCGAGAAGATTCTCAGTCCGCATAAATCACTGGTCGTGTTTACCGCGGGTCTGTTGATTGCGGCTTTTACGGGTTTGGCAAAGGTTGTCGCCGTGGGCAGTTTCATGCGGTACTTTCCAAGAACTATTCACGACGTTCGGGGAGTGAGTTATTTTCGGGGCTTTTTGGGGTTTGCCGCCGACTTGTTTTTCACGCCGTTTGCGGTTATGTTGAAAAAAAATCCCCTGCCTGCAATGAAAGCGTTTTCCGGCCTTGATGCTTACATATGGGAATTTGACATCGGTATTTCTCCCGCAGTCCTCATATTCCTCATCGGAGTGATTCTTATCAGCCCGCGAAATGAGATTTTACTGTTTTTAACAAGGTTGTTTAAGACAAGCTATTCGAGGGCTTGTTCAATCATCTTCATCCTCCTCGCCGGGATAACGATTGAATTAATTATCGGCATCGGCCCGCTCTATCGTTTTATAAGGACAATGCCGGTATTCGGATCACTCCATATGTTTACACGGTTCGGCTCCGCGTTTATTTTTCCGATAACGTTGGCGACAATTGCCGTTTGCAGGCAGGGCGCCGAAGCCATAAAAAAACCGGCAAGATTTAGGAACCTGGCATCATTGAACCTGTTTTCTGCGATGGTGATACTGCTGTTACTTGTTTACAGTCCCGGTGTTGTTTTATTGGGTACAAATAGTTTTAACGCGGATACCTACAAGAAACAATGGCGGAATGTAAAGAATACATTTCTCGGCTATACCGTCCAGCGAATCAGTAATAGTAGTGATGCGGAAGTTTTCAATAACAGGTCCAGCAGTTTACAACCTTATGAACCGGTGTTTGGTTACAACAGGGACGAATTTCATCCGCTGCTTCGCCCGGCGCGTGTCGACACGATCGTGAACGGCGCATTTAATATCACTAATCCCGCAAGTCTTGTTTATCCGGAAGAGAATGGCATCGCTGTTTTTTCACCGATTTCAGCAGATGAAAAAGAGGCGTTTGAAGCATTTGTTCGCTACCACCCTTGCCCATGGAAGCTGTCGCCCCTTCAAATTGTCGCAAATATGATTTCGTTTGTGACAATAGTAAGTATGTTGATAGGGTGTATAGTTATGGTGATTCGAAAAAAGGAGCGCCATCGGGAGGGCTGACGATCGCTCCTGTGCCACACTGGACCTCCGCCTTGGCGCGGAACGGCGGATGCTTACTCGATTGTATGGCGGTAAAAAAAACTGACCAGGACGGCATAGGGAAAACGTCGTCGATAATCCGAAAACAGCTGTCCGTAATAATGGAAGGGTTGAGAAGCTCTTTTTTTCGATTGAATGACGGCGATTGCAGGCAGCGTATAGACGAAACGCTGGTCGTCACGCAATCGTTCCGCCTGCAGCCGCACGGGCATCACGAGCGTATCCTTTACGAATTCAACTCCCGTAAGCATAACGGAGATCCTGACCGTGGGATTGTCGTGGTCTTCCGCCATGGTATAGAGTCCGTATTTCTGGCACCGGCGGAATTCCGCCAGAAGCCGTTTCCAGATTTCATCAAAGGTTTTAAGGAGAATCTTCTGCTGCTGCGGATCGGACGGCCAGTCGGGGAGGTTTTCCACCCGTGCTTCACTGATAAGCGGTGAGAGGCACAACCGTTCGTCGGCGACCGGAATGGTCGCGGCGACATGCGTTTCACCCGTGTGCGGAGGCACACAACCCGCCAGGAGGATTAAAACCATGCATATAACAAGCGGTTTTTTCATGGCGTGACCAGCAGTTTATGGCGGGTGCGAAGGGGACCGACGGACGAAGGATCGTCCCGTACGACGACCACCGTGTAGGTGCCCGGTACCGCCGCAGCGCCGGAACGTGTGCAATCCCACGTGTGTTGTCCCGGTGCGCCGGTAACTGATGAATGTGCGGCCGCAGCGGAAAAACGCCACATCAGCGAACCGGTGACGGTATAGATAGAAATGTCGCTGATGTCGCTGCCGCGGATAACCACCTTTCCCCCTTGTCTTTGCAGCGACACCGGGTTCGGAAAAACGGTGATGTCGTGGTAATAGGGAATGGTATCACCGGGGATCGAATCCAGTTGAAAAGAGAGCGTCACCTCTCTTGTTAAGGTGACCGGATCGCCGTTGGTGATGACGATCACTATTTCCTGATACTCCTTCCAGGGCGTCACCGTCGCTGTTCCTTTGCCGTGTTCATCGATATTCATTGCCAGAAATAATTCGGCGTTCTGTTTTCGAAGGAGCACGGAGCATGCCCAGCCCGCGCCCGGATTACGGCCGTTCGCAACGGCGTCGCCTGAAAAAAAGAGGGTCAGTGAGTCGCCGTGGTTTTCACCGGGAAGGAGCCTTATGTGTTCGGCGCTGTTGAGGGCGACGGTTCGTCGGACGGCGGCGGTTATCGGCACCGCACCGGCGGTGCGCATGGTGAAATGTTCGGCGTCGGCGATGAAAATCGCGGTATCCGCCCGTGGGCCGGTGGAAAATGAGGCGGTATGAAAATCGTGGAGCGTCCTTACCCAGGAGCGTCCCGCATTGTCCGTCACGGTAAATACATTTTCGTGGAAAGGCGTCCGGTGCGTGTAATTGGTAAACTGAATAGAGCGGATAAATTCGATACTGTTGCCTGGTGGAAAGTGCTGAAACAGATAGAGCAGCAGGATCGAATTCGTATAAACGACATCGGAGGCGGCGGGGCTGAAAAAGGAGATCCCCGGATTGCTGAAATAGGTCCGCGCATACTGGTGATAGTCGTTGACTGAGTCGAAAGCAAGCTCCTCCATGGTGACGGCCGTGCCCTCCGTCCAGCTCAGCGGAAAATCGTCAAGCCAGGCATACATGAGAACATTCCAGCACATCGCGTACTGTATGGCATGAAAAAACTCATGCGCACAGGTGACCCGCATGCCGTCAACGGGGCGGAGGTCGTAACCGAGTCCGCTCCATTCGGCGCCCGACCAGTCATTGCGCAGTGAAATGGTGCTGGTGTAGCCCCGTCCTTCGGGTAATGAATCATGAAGGTAGGTCATACCGTAATAGGATACGTCCTGAGCCTCGACCACTACTTTATACCGTTCCGACTGGTGATTATCGTCCTTGTGGGGGGAAGGGGCGATGAAGCCGAACCGGTCGATTTCCATCGACCAGCTGCTGTCGAGTGCGAAAGCCGTCTCGTCGATATAATCGGGAATACCGTTTGCATGCGGAGTTCTTTCACGCCAGTTCGTTGACAGGAATCCGTAATCGTCGGCGATATCGACGCCGTTGAGTCCGGAGGTCGTATAAAAAATTTCGAAATGACCGCCCGGTGAATCATAGCGCTGGAAAGAGTCGGGGAGGTGCGCCGCCCGTTTATACAGGTGCCTGAACTGCGGTGAAAGCAGGTTCCATGCCTTTGCCATAAGTAGAAGATCGCGTTCAAGGGGCGGAAGCGTTTCGGTTTCAGGGGCTTTCCGGTAATGGCGGCGAAGGATGCGGTTTTCAAAAAAGGGTTGCAAACGGTTTTCAAGCGACCGGAGAGCGGCGCCGTTCAGGACGCCGGAATAGTCCGTTTCCGGCCGATCGAACCGGGATGATTTTGCATCGACGCTGCTCGTAAAGATCACCGTGGCGGTGACGATCAGACCCGGCAGCCAGTGTGAAAACCGTGAAAAAAACATCCCCTTCCTCCCTAAAGGTACTTCCTATCCTTTTATAATACGATGTCCAGATCGATGGTAGTAGTAAAAAATATACTTTAGGTGTCATGGAACGAAAAAAAACAGGCGTTGGTACAACGCCTGTTTTCAAATTATTTACCCCTTTACTCTACCTCTCCTCTCTGAATGTGGGGAAGCCGAGAGGAGTGGAGGCACACAAGGGAGGTGCTCAGAGTTCCGGGTTATTCTTT
>JAFGNB010000371.1 GCA_016927235.1 Chitinispirillaceae bacterium | reverse complement strand
TATTGAATGAGAGAATCCCCACCGCCAAAAGCACGATAAGGGCGATGACGGCAACCATGCCGTTCTTATTCCGCAGAATCATCGAAAGCCTGTGCATACATCGCTCTCTTTGTTGAAGAAAATATTCTTTCCCTGCACGAATGCCCGTTTTACAGTTCTACCTTGTTTCTCAACCTGAATTCATAGGTCAGCGTGACGCGCCGGCAGTGGTCGGCATACTCGTCATACCGCGGATCGGGAAGGGCGGTTTTGGCCCGCACCAGAATCCTGACGGACCGCATCTTTTTCCAGGAGGCTTCAGGGTCGCCGTTCCTGTCCATAAAAACTATTGAAAGCGAATCGATATTCTCGGCGATGACATTTTCCGCATTGTTGCAGCAGAGATTCGTGCCGTCCAGAAAAAACCGTTTTGTTGCAAAGGAGCAGATTGCGTCGTTTTTATTAAACGAGTCTGCCGGTGCGAAACTGAGACTATTCGTTTGAGTATTGACATTGAGCAGCCGATAAAATTTGAGCGGCAGGTCCGACCCCATTGCCGGAATCCGCTGCATACTGTCGGCGTGCATGAATCCGCGCGCGTTATCAACCTGAATCGTACAGATCGGCACAGGCACCCCGATCGTTTGCGGGATCTGATAGATCCCGCCGCGCGGATTGATCTTGATGGTGAATCCGCTGCACCCGGCTTCGCCGCCGTCGGTTTCGATGATGATATCCTTATCAAGCGTATCAAGATTGACTATCTGCAGATCGGCCCCGGCCTGCATGAGTATGTCGGACAATTCCCTGATGGTATACCGGGCATTCTGATTCATTTCGGCAAGCTGTTCCTGATGGGAGTAACTCTTGAGCGATACCGAAAAGAGCCGCGTCAGCATCACGAGCACCAGCGATGAAATACCGATCGCAATAAGTATTTCAACCAGCGTAAAGCCCTCTGTCCTGCCCTTTGTTAAACCCATAATCAAAAATTCTTTGCTATAAAAGTGGTCACCTTCAGCGTATCGTTCTTCGCCGTTCCCCACGATGCCGTTAAATCGCACCTCCGTACATTGGCTAACTCTACCGCTTCGACAAGACGCTGGGCCGGAGACAACTCCCAGCTCAAGGTAACGCCGTTCTCGGTTATCGAACTGTCGCCGGGCGGATAGTTGTTGTCGGGATCCCGGTCAACGTGCATTCTCAGCCGTTCGACCTGTTTCTCGATAAGCTGACCGGCTATCAGAAGCCGGTTTGACGAACCGCTCTGCTTCCACGATCTGCTCTGGATGACAAGAACATTCACGCCGATAATGCCGATGACGATCAGTACCAACAGGATTTCCATAATCGTAAAACCGTATTTTTTTAAATAATATGTCGCCGCTGAACTGTTCGTCCCCTTTACACGGGATCGTTGGATACGCATAGATACTCCTTTTCAACCATATTCCCTCTCAGTCGGTTATTTTTATTCTCCCCGTACTGGGAAGCACCGAAATGTTTTTTTCACGATTCTTGGCGGTTCGAATGGTGATGCTCATTCCATGCACTCTGGTTGACCCGTCACCGCGAAAAATGATTGCTTCATTCGTGCCGTCGCCACCGATAACGAGTGAAAGCGTCGGAGGCAGAGTGTACGCCGCCATAAAGTGCTGATCGCTTCCCTGCGTATAAATGCCGTCGTTTGCGGGTGTCCCGTTATCGAGAAACACCTGCACGCGATCGGGCGTTGCGCTCGTATCGAAATAAACGCCGCAATGGACGCGTGAATCACCCAGTGCGCGCGTTTTTGCGCATATAAGCTGATTTTTTATCCCTTTGGCGCTGGTCGACAGTTGAACGCCCTCAAGAAGGGGTTTGATGGCGGGAACGGCGACGGCGGAAAGAATCAGGATTACGGCAATTACAATCAGCACTTCAATAAGCGAAAATCCCTGCAACGCCATAGTTCTCCGGACTGTCACCATCCACTCCCCCACTATTTTCATTGATAGAGTCTCCGCTTCACCCTGCCGAGAAATGAACGACCCTCACCCCCGCCGTTAAAATAGGGCCCCTCATGGATACCCGCATCGTAGGAGCGTGCTTACCTGACTGGAGATGAAGGCGCCTCTTTATTTTCTATTATACCCCACTATCGGCGTTTAGAAAAGGAAGAAATGCAGTTTCTGTTTACAATACTGTAATAAAAGAGGAATAGTAGCTATCATATTGCTGCCGCGGATATTGCCAGCGGAATCTAATAATAAATATTTTTGTCCCTATCGGCGGTCCGTCACAGGCGGGTAAAAAATGGAAAATTGTCAATGGACGGTGTACCTCGACGAAGAGGCGCAGCTTGTCATTCAACGGATAGAAGGGGAGATGGACGAGGCGGGGTTCGGCGCGCTGACGAAAGAAATAGAGCGTTGCGTGGCGCGACTCCGAAATCCCGCAGATCTGCGATTTCTTGTTGACGGCAGGCGTTTGGGCAAAACCAATGCGCGTACCCGCATGCTTTCCATCAAGACATTCCGCGAGCGCAACGTCAACCGGATGGCCGTATGGGGCTGCAACCCGTTCATACGGGTGTTGATACGTTTCATGTCCGTGGCCGAAGGGAATGGCCGGATACGGGCGTTCGCACGTGAGGAAGAGGCGCGTGCATGGCTTGCCGGATGAACAAAAATGAATGCGTCCGGATGTGCGGCGAAGCGGCCTCGTGCGGGCACGCGCGTTAAAGATGGCTGATGATAACCATGTCGCATGAAAAGGAAAGATACCGTCAATTTGTGCGCCAAAGCGTCGATCGGGTGGTGGAAATCCTCGCATGCATCTCGGTGAGCGACTTTTCGAAGCGCATCGATATTTCGGCGCTTCCCGACGACGAATTCACCGAGGTGTTCTGCGGGCTTAAGCTGCTTATGGACGATTTGGCCGAGGCCCGGCAAGAGGTTGACAAAGACATTGAAATAGGCCGCCTTCGGGCCGAAATATGGAAGCGGGCGGTGGTGGGGCCGGGCAGCATGGGAGAGCTCATCCAGGAACTGCTCGACGCCGTAGGGCCGCGGGTGCTCGCGACCGGTGCGTGCTACTTTGAGATAGAGAGTGTTTCGCAGGACGCCATTTGCACGCGGGAATGGATACCGGAGGGCGAGGTGCCGGTACGGGGGTTGAGAATACCGCAATCGCTGTGGGCGGTCTATGCCGGAAAGGAGTGGGTGGAGCTGCGGCGAAACGGCATCGAACGCGCGGGCGGTGAAGAACTGAGGCAGCTCATGATAAGGAGCGGGACGGGCACCTTTCTTGCCGCGTCCTGCGGTCCTCACGATATACCCTACGGATTGATCGTATTCGCCGACCGCAACGAACGGCGCGAATGGAAAGAACGCGAACGCAATCTGCTGTTCGAACTGGCGAATATCATTTCGGCTAAAGTTGCCCGTGCGGAATCGGCCGAGGAACTTCGCCTTCAGAAACTGGAGTCGCTGGGTACGCTCGCCGGCGGACTGGCCCACGATTTCAACAACATCCTCACGGGCATCATCGGCAATATTTCCATCGCGAAAAGAACCGACACTGACCGCAGTGCCGCATTCGAATCGCTGGAGAACGCCGAAGCCGCCGCGTTTCGCGCACGGCGGCTCACCGGCCAGTTTCTCACGTTTTCAGCGGGTGGAGTGCCGGTCAAGGAAGTCACCGCGCTCGGCGAGCTTATCGAAAACTGCTCGCGGTTTTGTCTCAGCGGCTCGAACACGGCGGGCGCCATCGAAATCGAGACCGGCCTGCACCCGGTCGACATTGACAGGGGGCAAATCGAACAGGTGCTTACCAATCTCCTGATCAATGCAATGCAGGCAATGCCCGACGGCGGAGAGGTGCGTATATCGGCTGAAAATGCCCTAGTGGACGGGAAACAAGGGCTGCCGCTTGAACCGGGAATGTACGTTCGCGTGAAGGTCTGCGACACCGGCGTAGGCATACCTTACCAAAATCTTCAAAAAATTTTTGATCCCTATTTCACCACGAAAAAACAGGGAAGCGGGCTCGGGCTGGCTGCCGCGCATTCCATTATCAGGAAGCACGGCGGCCATATCCACGCCGATTCGGACGGACAAAAAGGCACCTCGTTTACCTTCTATCTTCCATGCAGCACACGGCCGCTGCCCCATCCTGAGTCGGTGAAGAAGCCGGGAAAACGACGGGAAGGCGTGCGGGTGCTGGTCATGGATGACGACCGCGCGGTACGGACGGTGATAGCAAAACTTTTAACAGCGGAAGGAATCGAGGTACTCGAGGCAAGTAACGGGCCCGACACGATTGCCGCCTATATCGGCGCCGTACGGGAGGGACGGCGGTTCAATCTTGTTATCATGGATCTTACTATCGCGGGGGGAGAGGGCGGCAAAGAAACCGTTGCCAAACTGCTCGTGATCGATCCCGCGACGCGTGCGCTCGTTATAAGCGGCTACTCCAACGATCCCGTCATGGCCGATTTCCGCAGCTACGGATTCTATGGGATAATCCCGAAGCCGTTCGAGGTGAAGCAGCTGTTGGCTGCAGTGGATTCGGCGCTGGATGCATAGCCGGTGAGCTGCTTTCGCCCGGATGGATAATGGTATCAAGCGCACGCAACCGCTCATCAGTGAGCAATTGAGACGTAATTGCGGAATTGGTGGTAAAAATTAAAATCGAAGAGAGGCCTTATTGGAAGCGAAAAAAAGGTTATTGTTGAATGGACGGGCCCTCCGGCCGTTAATAAATATAAAAGGGCAGTTATCGTTACTCGGTAACCCTGCAGTAAGAAAAGCCGCTCTCAACAGGCGCCTTCGCCGGAACCGTCTATTGGATTTTCCTTCGCTGCCGCTCCATCATGACATCGAGCTTCTGGAGTTTGGCGATCATTTCCTGCTGGTCGGTTATCACTGCAGTGAGACTGTCGCACTGTTTTAAAACCCTTTTTATCTCTTTTTTCAGATGCTCCACTGATCGGGATGCCTTTGCATCCGCTTCGGAAATGGCTGAAACGGCGGCTGCAATGGAGTCCCGCGTTCGCACGAGCGCCTTCTGTTCCCGCACCACCCTGCCCCAGTTAAGATAGCGGAGAGAATCCGGCCCGCCGTGCTGGTAGAGAAACGATACATAGTCGAATATCTTGTCGACGTTGTAATCGGGATTGGCGCGGTGAATTGACAATTCAAAAAGGCGACGCTTGATCTCAAGCGCGGAAAGCTTTTTTGCGGCGGCCGTATCAGTCGAATCGGTCTCACCGCTCGAATCCGGAGAGGTTGCAACCCCCGCCGCCAACAGCGCTTCAAGCCTGGCGGTTTCCTCCTTGACCTGATAGGCATCGAACCGTGAATACTTTTTCCAGAGCGGTTCCGGGCATTGTCGGATCACCGGCGGCGGCGGCGTGGTGCAGGTAATGATAAAAAACCCCGCCGTAACGATACAGCCGTGAATCAGGCGGACTTCCAGCGAAACCGATCTTTCAGGTAACGGGAAAGGAGCGGGATGCCGCCCGTGCAGGGCACAATGCGCACGCGGCATGGTGAGCATGTTCTCACTCCGTAACGAGCTGCTCTTTTTTCGATACATCGCTTTCCCTTTTTCTTCCGCCGCGCCGGTCGATCACCAGATTACTGACGGAGAATTTTTTGGCGTATTTCTTGAGTTCGGCGACGATTTCACCCACTTCAATGTAATTGCGTACCGTTGATTTCAGACTATTGACTGCTGCAATGGAGATGGTCATAATGGGAAAGGTCAGTTGCTCTCCCTGACGGCTGATGCTCACAATACACCCCCGCGCCCGGTCCTCTTCATCGTAATGCTCGATTATCCGCCGGTCGAACTCACCGATGATGTTCCGGCACTGCTCCTCGAAACGGTCGGGTTTGGCGATAAGGGCAAAGTCGTCCCCGCCGATATGTCCGACAAAATCCGTACCGTCGCCCGATTCACGGGCCGCCCGCCGGATGATTTCCGCGGTCATTTTGATAACCGTATTACCCCGTCCGTAACCGTAACGATCATTGAAGGGTTTGAAGTTGTCAAGGTCCATCATGCAGAAGGCAAAGGGCTCCCCGCGCTCTATCCGGTGTTTCACCGTGTTTTCTATGGCGATCCCCCCGGGCAGACGTGTCAGGGGGCTTGCATCCTTGTAGGCCTCTTCGAGCGTGATCAGCCGTTCGGCCATCTCGTTGAAGGCGCCGGAAAGATCTCCCAGTTCATCGCGACTTTTTACCTTGGGGAGATGAATGAAAGTCCCCAAGGACACCATATTGGCGGCGGCTTTGAGAATGCCGATCGAGCTCAGGATGTTCCGGCTGATGAGCGTGGTTATGAGAATGATCAGGGCAATGCCGACACCGGTCAGCATTGCCACCGTACTGAACGTGGTACGGCCGATTTCGGCAATGGCGTTCATTTTTTTTCCCTGATTCCGCTTGGCTTCGAGGCTGACGGCTTGCAGGAGACCTACCTGCCGGTCAAAAGCGATTCGCTGGAGGGAATCGGCTTCGGAGGGGACTTTCTCACTGCTGTCAATAACCGCAAAGACCGCCGCAAAAAGGCGGTTGTATTCATCGTGACAGCGCGCCGCAACATCGAGAGCGGGATACCTTTCCGCTGCGATCGCGGCGGATTCGTATTCGCGGTTGAACTCCTGGTCCCGCCGTTGAAACAGCGTAAGCATTTCCCTGCTTTTAAGAATCATGTACCGGCGTCCGTACGATTCCTGTGCCAGGAGAATTTCGCCCATGTTTTCGGCAGTTTTATCCGCAGCCATATCGATTGAGACGATTTCACGGTTGATGTGATTGACCCGGTTAAGCCGGACAAGCGTCAGAGAGGTGATGGAGAAGAGCAGCACCAGCAGGGGGATGAAGCCAAGCAGGATTTTTATGCCGATGGGAAGTCTGATAACGATTTTTTTCATAGCTGACGGCAGAATGTACTTGACGGTGTATACATACGGAACTCCGCTCTGCTACGTTTACCTCATCTATTCCTGTAAACGCAGGGAGCGAGACCGCTCTCGGATCGCTTTCAAATTCAAGCTCTTATCATTCTACGATGAATGGAAGCATTCTCCAAGGATTTTTTATATCGGCCCTGATCGGCGCGGTGGAGGCAGGCCGGTTCATCAAACCGGCTTCTGATCGCAGGGCAGCTGAATTGTGCGGAACGTTTGAAAATCGAAACGAAAGAAATAGAAAACCAAATCGTGTGGTACGTGGTTCACGCTTCTCATCCTGATAAGCGCCCTTCAGGCAACTGTCGGGTGTGCTCTTCGGCCCCGTACTGGCCTGCGAGTCAGGCCGTGTCCGAATAGCGAAAAAATCAACATCCATAACCGCCTCATTCCACTCGGCAGTCCTTACCTGAGATAAATCGGGGGTGGATATAATTGTATTGCATGCAGTACGAAATAAATGTATATTGGTATTATGAACAATACAATTGCTGTGTCTGATAAATTACATCACTCACTGGTTGAATGGCATGAGTTCGAGTTTCCATCCCTGATTCCCCGGGATATCGACCATTCTGTGATAAGGAAAAAGCGTATTGTATCGGTCATCGGTCCGCGTCGTGCCGGCAAGACGTATCTCTGTTTTGAAATAATAACGGACTTGTTGAAGTCGGGGCTGCCGCGCGAAAATATTATTTACATTAATTTCGAAGACGAACGGCTGGTGCCTATGGATGGCAGGGAGTTGACAAATCTCCTTGATGTCCATGCGGAGTTGTATAAACGTGACGCGGGGAAACCTTTTTACTGCTTTCTCGATGAAATACACAATGTACCGAACTGGTCGAAGTGGGTTCGCAGGACGGTAGATCAGAAAAGAGATATTACAATCGTTGTGACCGGATCATCATCAAAAATGCTCGGTTCGGAGATAGCCACGGAGCTGCGGGGAAGGGGGACAAGCATTACGGTTTTTCCTTACTCTTTTGCCGAGTTTCTCCGAGCACGCGGGCATTCCGTTGAATTTTCCGATAAACTTCCGTATTCCCCGGCAAAGACGACAATACTGCGATATTTCAATGAATATTTCCAAAAAGGCGGTTTCCCGGAAATCGCGGATCATACGGAGAGCAGGGATACGCTTCAGCACTATTACCGGGCAATGTTTTTCCGTGACATGGTCGAGCGTTTCAGAATAAAGAATATCCGCCAGTTTGAAGATTTTCTTAAGATCCAGATATCACGATTCGCATCACTTTCTTCAATAAGTAATTCGGAGAAAGAGATGGCTGAACTTGGGTACGGCTTGAGTAAAAACACCCTTTTCGGGTACCTCGGGTATGCAAAAGACGTTTTTCTCCTGTTTGATGTCTGTAAATACGATTTAAAAGTGACACGCCAGCTTCGTGCGCCGCGTAAACTGTACGCTGTCGATCACGGCCTTTGTAATGCCGTACGTTTTTCCTCATCGGAGGACCGTGGCCGCATTCTGGAAAATATCGCCTTCATGGAACTGCGCAGAAGGTATGATACCATCTACTATCACATGGACAGAAATGAATGCGATTTCGTGATCACGGACGGACATGCGGTATCGCATTGCTGTCAGGTCTGCTGGTCAATGGAAAAAAGAGAAACCGCTGAACGTGAGATTAAAGGTTTGATAGAAGCATTGCAGGCATACAAACTTAAACAGGGCACTGTCATTACCAACAATGAATATGCCGATAGTGAACGTGAGGGGAAGAAAATCCGCATCAGGCCGCTATGGTATTTTGCGCTTGATACATCGAAGCTACGGCGATAAGGGAAAGGCTGTCAGATGGCAAGAAATGAATCCGAGCTGGGTATAAATCGACATTATGGACAGGCGGCCAGACCGTGTGACCTCTTGACTCTGTTGCTTCACACGATTGGTATGGCCGCCCGTCGATATTCCCTCTTCTAAATCCCTTCGAAATCCTGAATTGTCCGCTGCGAAGGTCTTTTGTCCAGCAGGCTGGCAATGCCGATCGCCAGCGTCGAGACGATGAATCCGGGCACGATCCCATATACCTCGAAAATGCCGCCGTGCATACGGTTACGCCAGCAATTCCATTGCCTACCATATAAGGAAAGGGGGGGCTGCCGGGCAAGAGCATCTCCCACCTCATTGAAACAGACGTTAAGTGCTGTATTGCCGGAAAAAACAGGGTATATTATTTATAAGCCCGGCGGGATTACCCGCCGGAGACTTTTTCACTATTCAGGGAATTTTCACTACATGAAGGTAACTATATGGTAGGGAAAACGTTGTGTGCTCTGCTCTCAGCCGGTTCAGTACTATCCGCCGCCTCCTTGAGCGTGTCGATCAGCGGAACGATAAAAGATACCGGCGGCACCGCGATACCGGGCGTCAAAGTATCGCTTGCCAATCATTCCGCCATTACCGCCACTACCGATGATGAGGGAACCTTTTTGCTCATTGGAGAGTTCCCCCTTACAAAGGTTGCCCCTTACAACATCACCCTGCAAAATGCAGTCACGATCGCCGGAGGAACGAATTCGATCAGATTTTTCATCACCGCCGACGGAGCCACGGGAGCCGTCTCATTGTTCGCGGCAAACGGAGTAAAAATCGAGGGTATCGATTGCGAAAACCTGTCGGCAGGTGCTCATTCCGTTCCTCTGCCGCGGCTCGGGAACGGTTTTTACCTTGTAAAAATCGACGTCGACGACCATAGTTCTCTTTGCAAACTGATTGTCACCGGTACGGAAATGTATATCGGCAGTGTCGAATCTAACGCGCGTCGCCCCCGATTGAACGCCGCGGCAAAACGTCGTGCTTCGGAATACGTCGATACGATTGTCGCTGCCAAGTCGGGATATACCACGGTCAAGCGACCCATTGATTCCTACTCACTCAACGACGTCAAACTGGTCATGAGCGCGCGGAGGGAACTGTACGACTGCCCCCTCCCCAACCCCAATCTGTTCGCCATCGGCATGGACCTCTCCTTCGACGGGTCGCAGTCTGCATCCTCCCGGGCAAGCACCCTTAAAAACTATAAATCTCATGGTATCAACTACGTGCGACTGAGGACCTTTGTCGATCCCAAGGCTACCGACGGTTACGACAAGGCAAACGGCAACTGCGACCTCAAGCACACTATCGAGTTCGGCCGGCAGATCAAAGAGGAGTGCATGGGTCTTCTGGTAGACTTCCACTTCAGTAACAACTGGGCCGATCCGGGGAAACAGTGCGTTCCGGTGGACTGGCAGGATGCCGCAACGATTGAAGAGATGGCCGAGCTTCTCTATGAGTACACCAAGGATGCCATCGAGCAGCTGATTGCGGGCGGCGCGCGGCCCGACATGGTGCAGCTCGGCAATGAGACCACCCCCGGCATCCTTGTCCACCGCTGCGACAGCGAAGGGTTGCCGCTGCGGGGCATCGCCGGCTACAACCCGGTCAACGGCGCGCTTTACTTCTGGTCGTCCACCGACAACGGGGCTCCGTCCGGCAGCGGCGCCTCCCCGGGCGGATGGAAAAATCTGGGGAAGCTGTTGAATGAAGCAGCAAGAGCGGTTCAGGAGATCGACCCCGACATTCTGCTCTCCCTTCATCTCGACCGGGGCAATGACCTCGCCTCCAGCCGGAACTTTCTCAAAGGCGCATTGGACGCGGGTGTTCCCGTTGATGTGTTCGGCGAGTCCTGTTACGCCGGCGTTCAGGGCCAGCCCTCGGACTGGAAAAAGACGTTCGACGCACTGGCCACCTCCTTTCCCGAGGTGAAGTTCATGATCGCCGAATACAGCGGCGAGCAACGGGCCACCAACGACGTCATGTACAACCTCGCCGATATGCGGGGCATCGGCACATTCAACTGGGCTCCACGACCCTCCGGGTCGTTTTTCACCGTCTACGATCAACTGGTCACCGACTACGCCGACCGGCTCTAATCAGAATCCGGAGCAATGTGGGGTCCGGCTGGGCGGGATGTTTCCGCGCGCATCCGCCTCGATGCCGGGCGTATGGCTGAAAAGAAATCCGATGTAAGGAGGAGTTATGCAAAAGATGAGTGCTTTTTTCCTGCTCATTTCGTTTCAGTTCTTCTTTGCCCGTTCCGCGGAGCTTAACCGCAAAGGCAGTGCCGTTGCGGTCGCGGATGCAGTTACCTGCTCGAGACCGGTGGGGTTGTGCACAGCGCCCGCGTTCACTGTCACCGAGGTCGACGTGGGGGTCCAGGTCATGGGCTACGGGCGTGAAACCGATACGGAGCCGCTGCCGCTGGCCATTGCATCAATGCCCTCAGGAGGGTCGCGACTCGCGTGGCTCGGCACCGACAGCCGGATCTACATTGCCGAGCTTGACTGCAACGACAGCATAGTGGGCGCACCGTTCAGCCTTCCTGCAGTGGACCTTCAGGACATCTACGCGGATGAAAACGGCGGGGTCGTTCTGCTCACGCGGGAGGCGACCAACGGGGGTCAGGACAACTGCGGCAACGGCCGGCTTTGTCGCGGGGAATCCAGCCAGTGCTACGCCATGTGGCTTGTGCGGTTCGACGGGTCCGGCAAGGTGGAGTGGGAGACCCAGGTCACCAATCTGAGCGACAATCTGGCGGGCTATGACAACGGAGCGCGCTTTGTCTGGTGGTACCAGCACCACGGCCGGAT
>JAFGNB010000370.1 GCA_016927235.1 Chitinispirillaceae bacterium | reverse complement strand
CTCTCTCCTCTTCCCCCTCCGAGCGCCGCCTGCACGTCGGCGGCTATCCAATCCCTGGTCGCGTCATCGCAAAGCGGGGAACCGTCGGAAAAAAAGAGCTCCGGCAGTTCGGGAACGCGACGGAGCAGCATCGCCGTTTCGACGAGCAGTGCGTTTCGCAGCGGCGTATAACCGGCCCCCAGTTCTTTGCACGCGGTTGTGATAAGCCGCTGCAGATCGAGCCAGAGGTGGTTGCCGCCGCCTGCAAACGCGGATTCCGCTTTTTCGATAATGGTTTTCCACTCCTTGTCGGCGACAAGTTTCTGAAAATAGGCCCGCTGCTGGGCATTCGGCCCGGTGATCTGCGTTTTGCCCCCTTCAGCGGGAGGGGCCTTGTCGAGCAGGTCCCACCGCACGGAGCGCAGCAGGCGATACCCCATCGGTTTCGCCCCCTCTTTTTCAACGAGAAAAAGCGCTGCTTTACGGATAATCGTCTGTGCCTGTTTCGGGGTTTCCATCGGTTCGGCGACGGCGCCTGCAGCGGCAGGCTGCCCGGAAACCGCCGCAGCGGCGGTCGGCGCTGCGGCACCCTCCACAGCGGGAGAGGGAGGGGGAGGTTTCGGCTTCGGCTTGCACGCTTTCTCCCACTGCTGAACCGATTTTAAAAGCGTTGACGGGAACGGCGAACCGTTGGGAAACTTATTTTCGAGGACCGGTTTTATTTTTGTCAATCCGGCGAGCATCCTGGCGATGTGGTCGTAGTGCTCCTCCGTCGGTTTTTTATCTTCCAGGAGCGTCGTAAGCCGCGATTCGGCCAGCCATTTGAACGACTGCTGCTTGGCGGTATCCCGTTGGGGGAAAAGCGCATCGTAATTCTGCTCGACCAGTGTTCCGAGCCCGTCGAAAATATCGGAAAACCGCTCCCAGTCGCCGGATTTGAGGTATGCCCAGCTCAAAAAGGACATCACCCTGATGTCTTTCGATTTTTTTTCAAGTAGTTTCATCGCGGTTTTTTCAAGCAGGTCAAAATCAATTCCCCCGATTTTACCAACCTCGTTCTTCAGGATATCGAAGTCCGGGTCGTAATTGATATTTTCACCGAAAGGATTTTTACCTGGAAACGGCGTCGTGATGATCGAAAGCAGTTCCGAAATAGGACACTCCTTGAAAGGGTAGTTATCTCCGCCGTTGAAACCGTTACGTCGCTGCAAAATAATATAATATAGTAAAGATAAATTAGGCGGAGAGCATCGCACTACATTTCTTTATTTTTAACCGGAATTATTTGATAGTGAGCGGTGAAGAAGAGCGGCCGTGGAAGCGGGTGATTAAGCCGTCCTCCTGTTTTTCTCCCTTCGGTCAGCTTCACAGGGGGCGGAGTGGACCGGCTGTTGGGATGCACTATTTCATCTCTTCTATTCCCGTTTCCATCTCATCCAGGGGAATGTTGCGGTTGTAGGCGGCAATTGCCTTTTTCCGAATCACCGCCGAGACGATTGAATTAACTATACCGAAACCGCTCAGCCCGATGCCGATGCCGAGTTGTTGATTCCGCTCCCGTACGTCCGCACCCGCCGTTTCGATTTCCATAATGGTAACAATCAATCAGCGAAGTTGCAAGCCCATACCGGTATACAGCGTGCGGTCGGCGGTATTGATGCGGAAGATGCGGCAGCCGGCGGAACAGTGCGAAACCGGGTCGATTCCGCTCCCGATGCGCAGCGGGGTTTTGGAAAGAAGTCTTCCCGTCATCGAATAGGTGAAGAGAAAGAGCCGGCGCTCATCCGCAGAGGAAAGAGCCATTTGAATCGGCTTCCCGTTCAGCCGGAAAAAAACGGTATGGAAGCCGCCTCTTTTTTGTGCAGCAATGCCGGTTCCGGTATCGCAGGTGACTTCCACACCGAGCACACCCTCTCCCGGGTCGAGATAAAAGGTATCGGTAAAAACCGAATCGGCGATGTAGACCGAAACCTCATATTTTCCATGGAAACCTCTGAAACCGAAGGTTCCTTCGGCGCTTGTCGTTCCGCCGATGTTCGTTCTCCACTCATTCCGAACCTCCCTCCATCGCGCGCCGAGCTCGTTTTCGGTAAAATTGGAATCCACGAGGAAACTGGTATAGGGTCTCCAGCGGTTTCCCTCCCACCAGACCCACAAGAGGAGGCCGCCGATTCGCGGGTGGGCGAAGCAGGAGCGCATGAGCTCTTCCATCTTTTCGGCGCGCACCAGTGTGTCGATCGAAAAATCAACCTCGGTCAGCCAGAGCTCCTTTCCGGGAAGCGCGTTGGCGACCGTATCGATTCTCTCCAGATAGATGCTCCGCTCCATCTCTTCGCCGAAATGGCCTTCCAAACCGACGATATCGATTCGTACGCTGTCGTCGCTTTCGATATGCTTGATTTCGGTGATATACTCTTTGGCGGCGGACCACTGCTGATTGACAATGATGTTGTACTCATTGACCGCCATTTTTACCTCAGGGTCGATCTTTCTCGCTTCCTTGAATATCCACTGAAAGACGGTCGTATCGCCCGACCGGTTGGCCAGCATCCCCGGTACGGCAATATAACCGCTGTCGCGGTGGACGATTTCGTTGATGATGTCCCAGTGCGCAACCTTTCCCTTGAAATGGGTCATGGCGCCGGTAATGCGCCGTTTCATGGCGGCCTTGAACAGGGACGTATCCAGCTCTTTCGACCAGTCGGGGATCCAGCCCTCATGTTCGTTCCAGAAGAGGCTGTGCCCCCGTACCTTGATATCGTTCGCCGTGCACCAGTCAATCAGCCAGTCGGCGTCCTCGTAATTCTGATAGTCGTCCATTTCATCGGTATATTTCCATTTCATCTCATTTTCCGGCGTCACCCATTCGAAATAGGTGCGGAATGCTTTGCCCAACGCAGCACTGTCGATCTCCTCCATGAAAAACGGTTTCTTCGGCGTCGCCGCACCGAAACCGAAATGATTGCGCAGCTGCCGGATGACGATCTCTTTTCCCGGAAGCAACTCTCCGCGGGATTGGACCGTAAGCGTACACTCACGCTTCCGCAGCGTATCGATGACGGCATTCGTCGAGTCGATGAACCCCGGTGAAAGTTCGGCGAATGAAGCGGTACACATGCCGCCGCCCGCAGTGAGCAGACACCCTGCCAGAATTACCTGAAAAAGCTTTCGGCGCATACGATTCCCCTCGTTGTAAAAGATGGATCGAAATAGAGATCAACCGCCGGCATTTATTAACGGTCTCATAATTGTCCACACATTATCCGTGGAAATCATCGGGGTCGGCATCGGTCTCGGAATCGGGATCGACCTTGAAATAATGACTTTTCGATGCCGATACCGATTCCGACCCCGAGTATGAGTCCGGTGCATCTTATTACAAGACAGTTAATAAAACGCAGTATTCCTCCCTAATATAGACTTTCAGATAAATTTATGTCAAAT
>JAFGNB010000369.1 GCA_016927235.1 Chitinispirillaceae bacterium | reverse complement strand
GGCCCGATGGACCGGCCGGCCGGTGGCGCGGTCCCAGATGATCGTGGTCTCCCGCTGGTTGGTGATGCCGATTGCGTGGACCCGCCCGGCGCCCACCTTCCCGACCACCTCGCCAAGCGCGGAGAGCGATGTCCGATACAGCTCAGCCGGATCGTGTTCGACAAGGCCGGGCTGCGGATAGTGCTGGGTCAGCTTGCGGTATGCCTGGGCGACGATGCCGCCAGAACGGGAGAAAGCGATGGCACGGTTGCCGGTGGTGCCGAGGTCGAGGGCGATGATGACTGATTCATGTTTCATGGCGCTGCCTTGAGAATGGGTTTATGCCACAACACCGTTTTCGGAAAAGCTGTTCTTTTTCCCCTGCGGACGGGGCACGGTCGTGATGGGGACGTTTGGGAAAGAAGATCGAACGCACTGTTTCTCCTTATGGCAGATTGGTACCGCTACACCATCGGCTGCCTGAAAAGCCACATGATCCGCTGCCGGAGGCCGGCATTTTCGAGCACCAGAAACGTGTTGAGCGCCTGCGTAACGTCGAGCGTGCGGAGGTATCCGTAGGCTTTGTGCGGATTCTTGACGCCCCCGCATTCGTAATTGTTGTAGACGATCCGGTCGTAGGGCCGCACGCCTGCTTCGTTCGGATGATAATGGGTGCGCAGATTATAGTTGAGACAGGTAACGTCTTCAAGGTCGGAGAAGTTCATCCACCGTTTTCTGATCGTTTCGGGAGTCGGCAGTTTGACCTCTTCTTTCGTTCCGAGGCCGAGCTCGCGCTGGATCTGCTTGCGGATGACCGGAAACCCCAGCGGGCAGCCGAAGGTGATCAGGGTATGCACCGGCACCGCCGGCTCACCGTGGAGCAGCACGTCGTAGGCGATAATCGTTCCCATGGAGTGGGCGAGCAGGCAGATATTCTTATTTCGGTGCTTGACAAGAAGGCGTATGAGCTCCCCGCGTATCAGATCGCGCGCCGGATGCGGCACCCCGTTCTCATCGCGCAGGGTGCCGTGATAGTAGACGTCGAGTTCGATAAACATGCGGTGCAGGATCGCGTTTGAGATCGCATCGATGTTCATGAAGCCCGTTTCTCCCGCGATGAGCTTGAGAAGCTCTTGGTGAATGTCCGACTTGATTTTTTCCTTGAAGGTGTGCGGTTCGCGCGGCCCGAAAAAGGAGCCGGATAGGTAAGGCTCCCAGAGATAGCGGGGATCGCGCTGGTCGGCGATCGCCGCGTCCTGCGGCCGGGTGTGCATATACTGCGCCCAGTAGGCGATTTCGATCGAAAAGCGGGGAACGGGAAGATTGACCACCCTGAAACCTTCGATGATCGACTTCTTCCACCAGTCGGTAAGAATATACTTCGACGGCTTGTTGCGCAGTCCGTGGATGCCGATCAGGATCGTTTTCATGCCGTTTCCTCCGCGAAACGGGCTGCGAGCTCGATATCGTCGGTCATGACCGCTTCGATCGGCAGCGATGCCGATTGATCGGCAATGGCATGCAGATTGTGGAGGTCGTTGACGGTCCAGCACCGGATCGGCGGTCCGCCGGGTGAGAATCGTTCCGGTGTGGAAAGGAGGAGCCGGTACCACGGGTGGAGCTGGTCGAACCGCTTTCGTATCGGCCGCGGAACCGCCTCGAGCGCGGCGAGGGAGTCGAAGATGTACCCGAACCGTATATTCGTCCAGGCAAGATACGAACGCAGGAACTCAAGAATTTCATGCGAGAAGGAACTGACGATGACGTCGCCGCGGGGGCGATACTCCTCGACGGCTTCGGCGAAAAGGCGGGTGAACCATTCGAGGTCGTAGGGCCCCCTCTTGATCTCGAAACAGAGTTCGGTCCGGTGGCTGACAAGAGAAAGCACCTCGCCGATGTCGGGCACTTCCGGCCGTTTGCCGTCATGCTGTTTCTTATACAGCCGCTGCAGACGGTTGAACGAGCAGCGGGCCACGGGAACCTGGCCGCCCAGACGTCCGCCGACGGTCGTTTCGTGCATCACCGCGATCCTGCCGTCGGCGGTGAGATGGATGTCGCACTCGATGCCGATGAGCGACCCTCCGTTGCACGGATGGTCGATGACCGCCTGGAAAGCCTCGAGCGAATTCTCCGGAAAGACCCGCGAGTAGCCGCGGTGTGCGACGAACTTCATGGCGCACCTCCGCCGGAAGAGGGGGGCAGGGTGCGGGTAAAGACGATCGACGCCCCCGTGCCGCAGCAGTCGGTGCAGCACATTGCGCCGCGCCTGACCGGCAGATCGACCGTTAAGCGGTACAGATGCCGCAGCACGGCGTCGACATCCTTCTTCGCGACGGGCCGGTCGCTCTTGACCGGTGCGAAGGGGTAGGAGGCGTCGGACGTGCGCACCGCGGCGGTGACGACACGGCGCGGATCGATGAATTCGTCGCGACCGTACGCTTCGCCCTTCGGGCATTTGTGGCCTTTTACCACGACCCCTTCCTGAGTCGGCTCGACCGTCAAACGGCATCCGTTGGGACAGACGATACAGACATATTCCATAGGTGCGTTACCGTATCGAGAATGTTAAGGGGCGGTCCAGTTCAAGGCCTCCCATTATTTTATTGTCAAGGTCGATCGAAATCATTTCCGCCGGCCGCACGTGCGAAAGGTTCCGCGAGAAAACCGGCGTTTGCCCCTGCATAACCGCGAGTTTCGCTTTTTCCCTGATGACCAGGGGCCGCAGATAGAAATGTTGTGCCGTGCCCGCCGCGCATTGGTTGGGGGTCACATATTTGATGTTCGCCCCCGCCTCGACCGCAACCGAAGCCGCCGCAGGTATTTTATTTCGCAGATAATCGACGACATGTCCGCCGCACCGCTGCGCCTCCTCGGTCACGAAGTCCACGAGGTCGTGAACGTGCAGTACGTTCCCGCAGGCAAAGATGCCGGCAGCGCTCGTCTGGAGCCGGTGGTCGACCACGGGCCCGCCGGTGTTGGGGCTTATGGTGACGCCCGCCGTGCAGGAGAGCTCGTTTTCCGGAATCAGCCCCACCGAGAGCAGCACCGTATCGCACGCGACGATGCGCGCCTTTTCCGCGACCGGAACGCCGTTTTCGAGCGGCGCGACTTCAACCCCCTCCACGCGGTCTTTCCCGTAAATTTGCGTTACCGCGTGGCTCAAGAGCAGCGGGATGGAGAAGTCCTGAAGACACTGGACGATATTGCGTGTCAATCCCGACGGATGGGGGAGGATCTCGACGACCGCCGCGACTTCGGAGCCGACCCAGGTCAGCCTGCGCGCCATGATCAGGCCGATATCCCCCGATCCGATGATCACCGCCCGCCTGCCGGGGATGTACCCTTCGATATTGAGCAGCCGCTGCGCCAGTCCGGCGGTGAAAACTCCCGAGGGTCTCGTTCCGGGAATGCCGATAGTGCCGCGGTTGCGCTCCCGGCATCCCATGGCGAGCACGATCGTCGTTGCCTCGAAGACGGTCACTCCGTGGAGCGCCGAGCAGGTAATTACCCTGCTGAAACCCGGGTGGGGAACGATATTCACCACAGTGGTTTCCAGAAAGATTTCGACGGGAAACGCACGTACCCTTTCGGAGAACTCATCCGCATACTCCGGACCGGTAAGTTCCCTTCCGAAATGGTGCAGTCCGAAACCGTTGTGGATGCACTGGAGGAGGATGCCGCCGGTCTGTTCCTCACGGTCGACCAGCGCGACGGAACAGCCGGCCTGCGCAATGACCTCCGCCGCTGCCATACCTGCCGCGCCGGCGCCGATGACGACGCTGTCTATTTTTTTTACGGCGATCATGGAGGAGCTCCCCTGGTGCGCGGCAGTGCGGCGGAAAGCGTTTCCTTGACGATGACGCTTTCGCCGCCCCGTTTGGTGAATTCCGTCATTTTTTTCCCGGTTTCGCGTGCGAGGATCTTGAGAATCTTATATGTACAGAATCCGCCCTGACAGCGTCCCATTCCCGCGCGGGTATAAAATTTGATACCGTCGAGGGTGACGTGGCCTTTACGGATCGCCTCGACGATTTGCGCCTCGGAAACGGTCTCGCAACGGCAGATGATGTTGCCGTACTGCGGGTTGTGTGCAATGATCTGCTCCATCGCCTCGGGGGAGCAGTCGCGCAGGGTAGTGATTTTCGGAAGCATGGGGTTGAAGTGCGGTTTCTCGGTGAGCGAACAGCCGCACGATTTGAGCAGCTCCTTGACGTACTCGCCGATCGCCGGCGAGGCGGTGAGCCCCGGCGACTGGATTCCGGCGACCTGCACCAGCCGGGGCACTTTTTTGGAGACGGCAATGTAGAAATCCCCCGTTGCGAGCGCCGGCCGCATGCCGGCGAACGATGTAATGATGTCGCGGCGCGACACCGACGGCATCAAATGCTTTGCATGAGCGAATACGGCCTTGAGGTTCGACGCCGAGGTCGACACATCCTCCCTGTCTTCCACCTCAACGGCGGTCGGACCGACCATGGTGGTGCCCTCTACGGTGGGAATTACCAGGATGCCTTTCGACTTTTTCGCCGGCACCGGGAAGAGTACATGGTTGGGAAACGCTTCGGCGCCCCGGTCGAGCAGGTACTCTTCCCCTTTACGGGGAATAATCGTAAATTGTTCGGCGCCGAACATCGCGGAAACCGCGTCGGCATGAAGCCCAGCCGCATTCACGGCATACCGGGCGGCAACCGAGCGGCCGCTGCGCGCCGCGAGGATAAAATACTCCCGTTGCCTGCGCACCGCCGAAACGTCAAAACCGGTACTGAGCACGCAGCCGTTGGCTATGGCGCATTCGACAAGAGCGAACACGAACCGGTACGGTTCGATGATGCCGCCGCCGGGGGCGTACAGCCCACCCACCGCATCGCGGTTGACCTTCGGTTCGAGCGCCCGGACGCGTTCGGCGCCGCAGAGCTCCAGATCGGCAACGCCGTTCTCTTCTCCCTGCGAAAAGAGATGCGCCGCGGTCTTCATCTCCTCTTCCGAAAAGGCGACCACCAGCACCCCCACCCGTTTGAAGGGAAACCCCAGCTCGTAATACAGCTTTTCGAACATCAGATTCCCCTGAATTTCCAGTTTTGCCTTGAGCGATGTTGCTGGATGGTGGAACCCGGCGTGGATGATGCCCGAATTCGCTTTTGAGACTCCGAAGGCGACATCGGCCTCTTTTTCGAGGAGCACCACACGGAGCCGGTAAGCGCTTAACGTCCGGGCAATCGCCGCCCCGCAGACACCGGCGCCGATGATGGCGACATCGAAGGGGGATTGGTTCATACTACAAGATTATATTATTCCGGAAGATGGGGAGTAAGGCAATTCTGTGGGAAGAAAGAGGGTGGCGCGGTGACGGTGTACAATCGGTATCGGCATCGGTATCGGAATTGCTATCGGAATCGGCATCGCTATCTCAATCGAATGCGGTACGATGAACAGTCGACATCGCTTGCCGGATTCGCCGACCCCGGTTCATCAATGATATTTTCCATTTCATCCCGTCATAATTTCCTTTCGTCGGAACAACTATGCATATTCGAACGTGAATGATTATTTTTTAATTACTGCTGGCAATAGGAGCGCTGGGAATACCGCTTGATTTTCAAACGATGTGATGTTGTACAAGAGGGGCGGAGCGCTTCCGCGTGGTGTTCCATCTTCACGGCGGCCTTGCGAAGAACAATCGGTCCTCCGTGTCGGTGCGTTGTAACTGCATTTTTTTAAGAAGGATGATGAGGAAAAGTGCGCGGAGCATTTAGTGTATTGGGAGCATTCGAATCGGCAAGGAGATGGAGAGTATGATCGCAGTGTATGCACCCGAACCGGCGATCGTCGCCTGCAGAGCTGCTCGAAACAGGGCGTCGTGGATAAAGACCTACCGTTTTTCTTATAATCACGCCTCATTTGGGTTGATCACTATCCGCAATGCAACAACGGATGACATTACCGTCATCAGGGATAAAGTGTATCGCCCGCTTCATGTGCATGCCGGAAGGGCAGGTGAGCTGTTCAACCCCCGTTCTCAACAGTCGTATTCGCGGATCGGGGGGATATTTGATCTCCCTTCGGTGCAGGATCTGCACGAGCTGATTGCTCACGGCTTTATCCTGATGGCGACCCGTATGAATGATGAAGAGGAAGAGATCATGGCGGTGGTAAGCGGCTATAGGATTGACGGCAGCAGTGACCTCCGCGATGTCTATGAGAGTGATATGGATAACAATGAAATGATCCGGATCGATCGCCTGCCGTCGTTTGACGGTATCACGACATTTGACGGAAGACCGATAATCATGGAAAAAAGAGTTCTCAAGAGTATCCTCGACGATGCCGCATTGAAGCAGGGCGCGATTCTGTTCGTCCGCGACGTCCTCGTTGATCCCGAGTATCGTGTAACGGGCATTCCGGAATTCATCATATACAAAGTTGTCAGGGCGCTCAAATATTTATACAATTGCCTGTATTTTTTCAGTGAGACCTATGATCTCAACCGCATTGCAGTAAACGGCCATACGCTCCGCGGTAAAAACCGCACGCCCCTCAGAATGAGTCATACCGAAAGTATCATCGAGCGTAAGGCGATCATGAAAGGCCTTAAAGTCGGGTACAAAGAGCCGTTCATGAAAAAAGTCGCGCCGGGGAAGCATGCTGCAACGGGTCACCTTGTTCACGATCGGATAGAGGTTGAAATAAAAGCGACGCAATGGATTTCAAGCAGCGAAGAGCTGCTTAGCACGGTGCCGCCGTCGAACAGACGCAATGCCATCATTGTCGTGCCCGATGTTGTCTGACGGCGGTTTGTCCGGCTGTTGTGTTTCCGTTGGATGAAGCGGTGCACCGCGCATCCGGGCGTCGGGAATAGAGTTGCGGGTGCGCTCAACAGTTGATACCCCTTGTTGCATTACTCTTCTTCCTTAGCTATATTAAAAATCCGTTGTCTTCGATCGTCTCGGAAGCGTGATGCAACTATGCGGTATGTAAAAAAAACGCTCGTTATTACCCTCCTTGTTTTTAAAATCATCGCCTATACTGTCATCGGCCTGCTTGTTACCTATGCCGTGGCGTTTTCGATCGCCGGGTCGGTGGTACTCTATAAAGGGTACCGGTATTTCACCACACCGATCAAGGAGGTCGTTCTTTGTAAAACGGTCAATCCTCAGAGGACCAGATTCATGGAGCAGTGTCTTTCCGAACTTCGAGCGGATTCACTGACACCCGACACGCTCCTTCATATCTTCATTCCTCTCGATTCAATCTCCCCCAACCTGATCGAAGCGGTCATAGCCGCCGAAGATGACGGTTTTTATCTGCATCCGGGGATCGACATCGCATCGATACTTGCCGCAGCGGAGTATAACCGTACCCGGGGGAAAAACATTCACGGCGGGAGCACGATCACCCAGCAGATTGCGAAGAACCTTTTTCTTACCGGTGAGCGCACCTTTGACCGGAAAATCAAAGAGCTGCTTTATGCCGTTCTGATGGAGCGTTACCTCGAAAAAGACCGCATTCTCGAACTTTATATGAATTACGCGCAGTGGGGGAGGAATATCTTCGGTTGTGAAGCTGCATCGCACTATTATTTCAAAAAGAGTGCGAAGCGACTGTCGCGCGGTGAAGCGGCGCGCCTTGCCGCCGTCCTGGCAAAACCCTCGTCGCTCACCCCTTTTCATGCCAAATCGGTTTTTATGGGAAAACGGCTCTCTGTCATCGCCCAGAACCTCTATCTTCACCACTCCATCGGCGATTCCGATTATTTCGCCCTTACCGGAACCATGCCGCCCGTCAAACCCGACCGGGATTCGACGCAGCAGAGTGAAAAAACGCAACAGCCTAAAGTCGAACGACAGAGTTTCTGAATACCGGCAGGCGGATGTGTCGGCCGCCTTCGCCTCACTGTCCCGAAACTGTGGAGAATGGCGGGCTAAAACATCAGGGAGCGCTTCTTCTTCTGATCGCTCTTCGGTTTTTGCGGGCCCGGAGCGCTGAAGATACGCATGATATTACCCTTGCTGCTTTTCCATCTCCCGTGGAGAGGGCAGGTATCGATTTCCGTACCGCTCAGGAAGATTTCCATGACCGACTTCGGGCACTGCCTCGTCGCCAGAAGGTGTGATTCCGTGCATAGCATGGCGGTTTTAATCCCTTTTTCGGGCACTTTGAAATCGGTCGGTTTTATGGTGCGGTGCAGCGGCATCATGGTCCTCACCCATACGGGAAGTGCGGCACGGGTGCCCGTAACCCCGGTGCCGAGCGACCGGCGTTCGTCGACGCCGGTCCAGACGCAACAGGCAATCTGCGGGGTGAACCCCACAAACCAGGCATCGGAATAGTCGTTGGTGGTCCCGGTTTTTCCCGCTGCCGGACGGGTGAATCCCATTGCCGGAACGGCGGCGCCGGTGCCGCAGCAGACCACCGTGCGCATAAGCGAAACCATCATAAAGGCGGTTGCCGCCGAGAGCACCTCCTCCTCCTGCACCGTATGGGTCTCCAGAACGCGGCCGTTTTTGTCGACGATCTTTTCAACGCAGTAGGGTGCGGCACGGATGCCGTGGTTGGCGAACGCCGAGTAGGCGGAGACCATTTCCAGGGGGGTCACTTCGCAGGCGCCGATCGCAAGCGCCGGCACCGGGTTCATGGTGTGCTTGAACCCCATGCGGCGGGCATACTCGATGACGACCTGGGGGCCGACCTTGTTGATGACCTGTATCGCCACGAGGTTGACCGATTTCGCCAGCGCTTTACGTACCGTTATCGGGCCGTTGAAGACCTTGTCGTAATTTTCGGGACGCCACTCGCCGTCGGAAGTCATGAGCGTTATGGGCTGGTCGAGCACGACGGTTGCGGGTGAGAAGCCGTTTTCCATCGCTGCGGTGTAAACGAAGGGTTTGAAGGCGCTCCCCGGCTGGCGCCGCGCCGAAAGCGCCCGGTTGAATTTACTTTCAGAAAAATTCCTTCCGCCGATGAGCACGCGGATCGCACCGGTCGCCACATCGAGCGCAATGACCGCGATCTGCGCCTGACGGAGCTTCATCGAATCGGGAAGGTCCTTGAATTTTTCCTTGTTCGCTGCGTACACCGAATCGAAGTGTTTGATAAAGAAATCACGTTTAATGTTAAGCTGCCGCTCCGCATGGGTGCTGTCGAGAAAGAGCCGGTTGAGCCGTTCCTGAAGGCTTTTTATCTG
>JAFGNB010000368.1 GCA_016927235.1 Chitinispirillaceae bacterium | reverse complement strand
TTACTTCTCTTAAAGCAGGATGCGAATTATCGAAGAAATTATTATTGATCGGATAGTGGGATTTGTTCTCAAAAGAGTACATGATCTCGCTTCCACCATAAACACGATATCTTCCCTATGAACTTTTACATTTCTAATTTCTACTAAAACCTATTAAATTCATATAATTTTTATTATTTAACAGCATTAAGGAAATGTTATGCGTTTAATGAAAGTGGGGATCGTTGCAATATTGGCAGTTACGGTTTCCTGGGCGAAATTCGATCCCTGCAGATTCAACTTTGGATTCAAAGACGGGGCTGTTACTATCAACGAGGCTGATATTATTGCTCAATACACATGGGCGGGTGCCAGTATGACCGATGATATTAGAAGCATGTTGAACAAGTGTAAAAGCGGCAATAAAACGCCGGCATTATATATGTATATAATCGCAAAATCGTCCGGTTTGGGGGATTGCAATACCGGAGGAGGTTTATGCGAACAGGGGGCCAATTATATCAGAAACAACAGGGATAAGATCAAAGGGTATTACAGGGATTATGCATCGGCCATCAAGAGCGCCTTCGGGACCTCGGACCCGGTCATCTGCATAATGGAGCCTGATTATTATCAGTATACGTACAGCTCCCAGCAGGGCGGCGGCCTCTCTTTTCAGGATGCGGGCACCCTTATGGGGGAACTGGTCGATATAGTAAAGGAACAACTCCCCAATGCGTTGCTATCCATGGATATTTCGCCGTGGATTGAAGATCAGGGGGCTACCAACAACTGGCTTAACGCCCTTCCGATCAGTAAGGTCAACTATATGAGTACCTCCGGGGGCATCTCGCAGGCGGGAAATTCACTGATCAAAAGCGACAATAAATTGACATGGAAGAAAGTGTACGATATTACGAAAAAGTGCATTATCGCGGATTGCGGATACGGCGCCGGAGGGGTGGGTACGGGCCATGACGCCAACTGGGACAACGTATCCAACATCAACAACCGGATCAATGACGGCGTTCTGGCCATTATTCAGTTCTCCCCGAAGCAGGATTGGGGAAACACCATAAAAAGTATCAGCGGCCAACTCTCGAAACCGATCTGCCCGTGCAGCGGCATCATCAAGACAACCTACACCCTCACCGTCACCGCCACTTCCGGCGGCAAGGTCACCCGGTCTCCCGACGCAACCTCCTACGATTCCGGCACCGTTGTCACGCTCACCGCGGTTCCGAATTCGGGGTATCGTTTTAAAAGCTGGGGCGGCGACGTCACCGGCACATCGACGACGGCTACCGTTACCATGACCGCCGATAAGAACGTCACCGCAACCTTTGTTGACGTCAATGCCAAGCCCTCCTATTCCCTGACCGTCACGACAACCGGTTCCGGCGTGGTTACCGTGACACCGAATCAGGCGGAATTCGACTCAGGAACAGCGGTAACGCTCGAAGCTTTCGTGGTCGACAATGCCGCCTTCACCGGATGGGGAGGGGCGCTGTCGGGAACCGCTCCGCAGGCCACGCTGATAATGAATGGAAACAAAACGGTCACCGCCGCATTTACGGGCAACACCATCTCGTTGACCAATCTGGTGAAAAACGGCGATTTTTCGGACGGCACTGCCCACTGGACCTTCGGGGCGTACAATAGTGCCAGGGGGGCCGGCGCCGCCGTTGACGGCGGGTATGCCATTACCATCGAAACCGCGGGAACGGAAGCCTGGCATATTCAATTGTACCAGGGAGGAATCAGCCTCAAGCAGAATGAGAAGTACGAACTGAGCTTCACCGCATCGTCGCAGTCGAATACATCGATTAACGTCAATATCGGAATGGGGGCGGAGCCCTATACCAGTTATTCCCAGGAAAAAACGGTTGACTTGACGCCTGCGAAGACGAGGCATGCGATCGCCTTTACGATGAAGGCCGCTTCCACCGCCGACGCCCGGCTGGAGTTCAACTGCGGGAAGGCCGCCTCGGGATTGCGGATCGACGATATTTCGCTGACGGTTGCCGTGGAACTGGGGGCGTACGCACCCGCTCCGTTTTTCGGTACGCGGGAAGCTGTCGGCATCGCCGCGGATCGGAGAGTTTCCCTGTCGTGGTACGACCATGCCGGGCGTTTGCTGCAGCATGCCGCCGGAGAGTACGGCAGCCTCCTGCGCCATAATGCCATACGGCGTCCGGGAAGCTACATCGCCGTCATTGCCCTTGACGGCCGCAAGCTGGTGAAACGGACGGTCATTATCGGAAAGGAAGGCCGTTTTCAAGATTAACCTTTCGCCGTTTTTGCGAACGATCCGTTCGTGAGAGGGCGATTCCCTTTCTCGCCCCGATTTATATTCCGCGTTCGCGCTTTTTTTCAGGCCGTGAGCTTCCGGATGAAAAAAACAGAGATAATAGTATGCTTTTTCAATGAAAATTAATTACATTATGAAGTGAATCTTTGATACACCGTAAAAACTGACGCGGGCGATTTTTTCGAGGTGAATTGTTCCGAGGAGGTGTGTTAAAGGATCATACGCAGTGGTTTCGTACCCGATGCGCGATGAAATGATAAAGTCAAAATGCCGCCATGCGGATATGTTCCTTATTATTCCGAGGTGAGCACTTTGAACCTGCAGTCATGACGAGGTGCATTCCGAATCGGGTAGGAAAGAGTATGTATGATATCTTTTCGCATCTGATCACTACCGATTTATCCGAAGAATTCGAGTCAGTCTTACTTATTCGAGGAGGAGTTTCACCATGGAACCGTCGAGGAATTTTTACCGCTTAAATCGTCCAACAACCATTGGAATTTTACTCCTGTGTACGCTGCACGCCCTTTCCGCGCAGCCGACTTCGCCGGAGCGGCTCGATCTTTTTGATGCGTCGGACAATCACCTGCTGTACGTGACGTTTCAGTACG
>JAFGNB010000367.1 GCA_016927235.1 Chitinispirillaceae bacterium | reverse complement strand
GCTCTTCCATCGATTTTTTGACGGCAGGGACGAGTTCGAACCCCCTGCGGCCGATTTCGAGGCCGCGCAGCCCCTTCTGCAGGGCCTCCTTGAAGGTCCGGCCGATCGCCATGGTTTCTCCCACCGACTTCATCTGGACCCCGAGCGTCGGGTCGGCCTCAGGGAATTTTTCAAAGGTAAATCTCGGGATCTTGACCACACAGTAATCGACGGCAGGCTCGAAGGAGGCGGGCGTCTCCTTCGTGATGTCGTTGCGGATCTCGTCGAGCGTGTACCCCACGGCGAGCTTCGCGGCGAACTTGGCGATCGGGAACCCGGTGGCCTTGCTGGCGAGGGCGCTGCTGCGGCTTACCCGCGGGTTCATTTCGATGACGACCATGCGACCGTTTTCGGGATTGACGGCGAACTGGATGTTCGAACCTCCCGTTTCGACGCCGATTTCACGGATGATCGCAACGGCCGCATCGCGCATTTTCTGGTACTGCCGGTCGGTGAGCGTCTGGGCGGGCGCGACGGTGATGCTGTCGCCGGTGTGGATGCCCATGGGGTCGAGATTTTCGATCGAACAGATGATGACCACATTGTCGGCCCGGTCGCGCATGATCTCCAGTTCATACTCTTTCCAGCCGATCACCGACTCTTCGATCAGGATTTCGTTGATGCGGCTTGCGTGAAGGCCGTGCTGCGCCGCCCGGTTGAAGTCGCTCTCACTGAAAACGATTCCGCCGCCGGTTCCGCCCAGGGTGAATGACGGCCGGATGATGAGCGGAAAGCCGATCGTTCGGGCGATCTCCCATGCTTCGTCGAGGTTGTAGGCGAACGAACTCCGGGGAAGGTCGAGTTCGATCCGGTTGATCGCCTGTTTGAATTCGTTGCGGTTTTCTGCCCGACGTATCGCACGTTCGTCGGCGCCGATAAGCTTGACATTGTACCGCTGCAGCACGCCGTTCTCCGCGAGCTCCATGGCGGTATTGAGGCCGGTCTGGCCGCCCATGGTGGGAAGCAGGGCGTCGGGCCGCTCTTCGGCGATGATTTTTTCGACGATTTCAGGAGTGATCGGCTCGATGTAGGTGCGGTCGGCCGTCTGCGGGTCGGTCATGATGGTCGCCGGATTCGAGTTGACGAGGATGACCTTGAAGCCGTCCTCCCTGAGTGCCTTGCATGCCTGCGTTCCCGAATAATCGAATTCGCACGCCTGGCCGATCACGATCGGGCCGCTGCCGATGATAAGTATGCTGTGAATGTCGGTTCGTCTTGGCATGGTTCGTTAGAGGGTTGGTGGGCCGGGGTGCTGATAAGGATGTTCATCCAATGGGCGGCAAGGGACCGGATTTATTTTTCCGGTCGTTTTTTTTACCCTCATCCCCAGAGCCTTTTTCCCCATAGACGGGGGAAGGGGCTGGGGGATGGGGGCGATCCGGGAAAAATGCATCACCTTACTTGCCTTTCTGGTTTTCGCACATCTCCATGAATCGTTCGAACAGATACCCGCTGTCGTGCGGTCCGGGCGACGCCTCGGGATGATACTGCACGCAGAACAGGTTCCGCTCCTTATCGGCCAGGCCTTCACAGGTCCGGTCGTTAAGGTTCAGATGGGTCATCACCGTACTGCCGTTTGACGGCAGACTATCGATATCCACGCAAAATCCGTGGTTCTGGGAGGTTATTTCGACGGTTCCCGTTTGTATGTTCCGTACCGGATGGTTGGCGCCGCGATGGCCGAATTTTAATTTGAAGGTTGTTGCTCCGAGTGCGATCCCGATAAGCTGATGGCCCAGGCAGATGCCGAAGATCGGCCGGTACCCGAAAAGGCTTCTGATCGTGTCGATCGCATAGGTGACGGCTGCCGGGTCGCCGGGGCCGTTCGAAAGGAAGATACCGTCGGGATTGAGCGCTTTTACCTCGTCGGCGCCGATGGATGCGGGCACGACGGTAACGGAGCAGCCCATCGAAGCAAGAATGCGAAGGATATTGTATTTGATGCCGAAGTCAAAGGCGACTACGGAAAAGCGGCGGGTGACCGGGGCGGCATCCTTTTCCTGCGGTTCGTTCCAGGAGTATTGCCTGCCGCAGGTGACATGCTTAACGCAATCAACACCGACGAGGCCTTCCCATGCGCGCGCCTTGTCCACGAGATCGTCGGGCGTTCCGTTACCCTCGCCGGCCCAGAGGGCCGCTTTCATGGCGCCGCGTATACGGATGTGCCGGGTGAGCGCCCGGGTGTCGATATCCTGGATGCCGATAATATTGTTTTTCTGAAGATACGCGGCAAGGCTTATCCGCGAAGTGAAATTGGACGGGTAGGCGCACGCCTCCCTCACAAGAAACCCGCGCACCTGCACCCGTGACGACTCCACGTCCCGGTCGTTGATGCCGTAATTTCCGATCAGCGGATAGGTCATGGTAATGATCTGTGAAGCGTATGAGGGATCGGTCAGGATCTCCTGATACCCGGTCATTGAGGTGTTGAAAACCACTTCGCCGATTGATTCGCCGGGTGCGCCGAACGACTCCCCTTCAAAAATGGTGCCGTCTTCAAGTGCGGCGATGCCTTTCACGGGAACCTCGCGGGAACGGGTGGAAACGTTAAGAGATGATAGAGATGATAGTGGCGGCAGGTAGAAAAAAAGCGCTTCGAGTGAAAGCGCTTCATAGAGGGACTTTCCCCCTTTTCAGCAGGGGATAGGTTTTAAAATCGAATCGTAACGGCATTCTCCACTTCCTACCGCCAGTGCGGATTTGATTTTCCGGTTTCAAAATAATGAATGAAAAAAGGATTGTCAACAGAAGGTGGCAAAAGAGGGGTGACTCAGCCTATTTTATTGGTAATCAGTTGAATTTCGGTACATCGAGTCGACATCTCATGATACTACCGCCCTTTATTCAGCAGGGAGGATCAATCGGATGGCTGGAAATCCGCAAACTGTTATTGAAAAAACATTCACTTTTTCCCTTGCAACGCCTCTCGGCAACCTGCCGCCGCTGTCGGTAAAGGTGCCTGACCTCCCCATGCGTCTCTCCGAGCTGGTTCCGCTGATGCAGGCAATATGCGATAAAATCGTCGAACAGGCCTGCACCTCCGCGACCGGCAACGGTGAGGCGGTAACATGCAGTAAAGGGTGCAGTGCCTGCTGCCGGCAGGTGGTACCGGTGTCCATACCCGAAGCGCTGTTTTTAACGGAGCGGATGGAGGCAATGGAACCGGCCGAAGGAACGGTTGCAACCCGTCGATTAGCCGATGCGATGACAACGTGTCGGCGTGATGGACTTCTGGATGCGCTTCTTTCCGCTTCGTCCGATCAGGCCGCGATCGGAGCAGCGCAGGAGTATTTCAACCGGGGTATCGTCTGCCCGTTTCTGGAAGAGGGCGCCTGTTCGAT
>JAFGNB010000366.1 GCA_016927235.1 Chitinispirillaceae bacterium | reverse complement strand
TCCGAAGTGGGTGTCATGGTATTCGTCGACAGAGTCAGCAGTACGCTCCAACCGTTATCGCTGGATAACGAAAGCAATTATACAATGATTCAATCGGCGATTGATGGCGCCGGCTGCACCGGAAGGACGATAGGGGGTGGAGGAGGAGGACTGGCAAAAACAACGGCGGTCAAGGAAACCAACTGCGGTTTAGCGCTGCAGCAGGCCCTGGTGGAGGCCGATCGGAATTTCGATGCAATGTCCGCTGAGATGAAGGAGGGGCGCCATATCATTCTGCTGACCGACGGTGCATGGGATGATAAGGAGACTCTTTCCCCCCAGACCCTCTATGAGGCTTACGGTACCAGCTTCCCCGATAGAACGCTGCCGACGGTGCACGGCATCTTTCTGTCCGATTCGGCGACGCATGTCGCGCACGGGTATCCCCCAGAAGGGTGTGCGGAGAATGATATCGTCGACATGAGCTATTTGGAGTACGCAGCCGTGGCCACGGGCGGTATATTTGAACCCGGTTCACACCCAGAAACCGTTGTCGAGGAGTTCACGCAGCTTCTTAACCAGATTATCAATATGATTCCTCAGACGCTTTCACAAATGAGCGTCACCAACACCACCAACGGCGCCATCCGGGGCAATACGACCATTCAGACGATAGAGAGCACCAATGAAAAGCAGGCCCACTATCAGACGACGATCGATAATCTGCCGCTGGAGTTCGGCCTCAATACGCTCATTGTCCGGCGTGTCGTTCAAAAACCCGGTACGCAGGCAACCGATACCATCACTTCGACGGTGAATGTCTACCGTACGCAGGAGTGGACCTCAACCATTATTCAGAGTGAATACGAGGAGTTTTGCGTTCTCGACAGTACCGATATAACCATCGCGGTAACGCCGGTGATCAGTCCCGTGAATACTCCCTTTACCGTGAACTCGACGATTCAAATGAAAGAAAAGCTCATCCTCGATACCATTCAGGTGCGGGCCTTTACGCAGTTCCCCGATGATGACCCTCAGACGGTCGCCCTTTTTCACCTGGACCAGAATCTTGATAACGCCGCCGGCGGGGGCGGTAAGGGAACGGAGTCGTCACCGGTGGATTATTCAACCGCCGATTCCCTGTTCGGCAAGAGCGTTATGAAGCAGGGGTCGTTTCAAACGAGTATCGGCGACATTGCCGGAGATTTCGCACTGGAAGCCTGGATCAATCCGTCGAGCGCCGGAGGTCAAACGGATATTTTCAGCACCGGCGGGCTGACCCTTGGCATAGGCGCCGACCGGTTTCTGTATCTTACCCTCGGCGGCGCTCAAACAATAAAGTCGCGTATTGCGGTCGATGCGAACGTGTGGTCGCACATCGCCGTTTCCCGCGCCTCCGGAGTGGTGAGAATCTACATCAATGCGGTCGATGTGTCCGATCCGGTGGAGTTTGCCGGTGCGCTTCAGGGCGCCCTGATGATAGCTTGTCCGACGGGCGGGTTGCTGGATGAGGTCCGGATCGGCAGCGCCAGCCGGATGCGGGCGGATTCGATTTTTCCCCGTCTTGATATCCCGTCGCTTCAAAGCCCTACCTGGATTATCAACGGCCAATCGATCACGCAACCGGTGGCACTGCTCAGCCCCGATATGTGGAATAATGGAAATATCCAGTTTCAGATTTCCAGCTCGATTCCCGGACAACTGGTCGTTAATTTTCAGCACCTGGGATCTGTTGAATCCCGATGGTCGAAAAACGGCAATTCGGTATACGCAGTCGGCGAACTCCGGCCGACCGTCGTTATCACGGTAACCCCGGATACGGCTCTTGTCAATAATCCGTTCGATGTGCAGGCAACGATCATTCTGAAGCCGTGGATGACCCTCGATACCATTCAGGTGCGCGTCTTCACTCAATTCCCCGATGCGGACCCCTCCACGGTCGACGTTTTCCATCTTGAGGACAATGTAACCAGCGCCGGCGGCACCGAGGGGGCGGCGGGTTCGTCGCTCGAGTTCAGTGAAACCGACGTCTTGTTCGGCACAAGCGTGATGAGCGGGGGCTCTTTCAGTACGGGTATCGGCAACATCGCGGGGGATTTCGCCCTGGAAGCATGGATCAAACCGTCGGACGCCGGCGGGGAAACGGAAATTTTCAGCGGCAGCGGATTTACTTTTGGAATAGATGCCGACCGGTTGCTCTATTTCACCGCCGATGGAACCGAACTCGTGAAAGCGGTGGTTCCGGTCGATGCGACCACCTGGTCGCATGTCGCCGTCTCGCGTGCCGGCGGAAACCTGATGATCTTTGTGAACGGAATCAACGTCAGCAAGGCGGTGCCGTTTGCGGGCTCTCTCATCGGCACGATGACGGTGTCCTGTCCGGAGGGGGGATTACTGGACGAGGTCCGGATCAGCACCGCCGGCAGGCAGCGTCCGGACCCGAACGGCTTCCGGCTAGATATCCCGTCGCTCCAGAACCCGGTCTGGATTGTCGGCGGCACGACGGTAACGCAGCCCTTCCTGGCGGTGAGCCCCGGCATGTGGACCGACGGTACTATTCACTTTCAGTTCGCCAGCCCGATTCAAGGGAAGCTGATCGTCAATTTTCAACACAAAGGGAAAATCGAAACCCAGTGGACGAAAAACAGCAACGCGGTATTCGCGGCGGGCGATCTCCAGGGGCCGTTCATCACGAAAGCGATATTCGTAAACGGATTGATGGGGGAGATCTACGACACCCTGTTCGTCGAATTTTCCGAACCGGTGAAATGCGATTCACTGAAAAAGAATCCACTGCCTATCGCATCATTTCAGGTGTACGGACCCGATGACGCCACCGGTGCGTATGTCCTCAAGCCGAACGTTTTCGAGGGGGCTTTTTATGCGGATGGTGATGCCTGTCCGTCAACCTATATAACGAAAGCGACCATCGTTACACTGGCGAGCGTCGACGCCATCGTCCCGAAGAAAGACAGCATCATGCTGGTGGGATCGGCAGTCGACACCGCGGAGAACTATCCGGACACCACCCGCAAAAGGCTGGTCGAGTGGGGGCCGGGCAGAGGGATCGTCATTATGCCGTATCAAAATGATGCCGTGGCGCCCATGACGCTGCCGGAAGGAATACGGCGCCGCACCGGCGTTCAGCAGCGTGAAGGCAAGGCGATCATTATTCAGACGCGGGGACCGCTGGTTCCCGTGATTATCGAAGGCCAGATAAGTTACGGCAGGACGGTCATATTCGATGCGGTGGCGAATGTCGTTGCTGTCAATCTGCCCATCCTTCCGTTTCCGAACAACAACCGGATGTATTACGTGATATGGGACGGCACCAATCGGCAGCGACGCCGCGTAGCGTCGGGCGCCTACCTGCTCAGGGCGTCGGTGCAGTATGAGAACGAAGACCCGAACCTGCAGCCCCCGCCGCTTATGGCAAAATTCAGCATTAAATGGAGCAGCGGATATTAAACGGGGGGCTTTTTCGTCTCGTCATTGTAGTGTGGCGATGGTTTATCCGTTGGTAGTGGTGTAATAAAGAATAAAAACAGTTACGGGCGACCGACGGTCGCCCTTTTTCTTAACCCCATACCGGGTAGCATTCGCCTCTTACGACCTGAATTCCTACCGTTCATACTCCTCCCGCCGGGGGGTGAAGACCCTGATCACTCGAGATCGCCGTGGAGCGTATTGAAGCTGTCTCCCTCGATTTCGACGGTCAACCGATGATCGACCGGAGTAAACGTTCCCACGGTTGTGAACCGGTCGCCGGCCCTGCTGGTCCTCACTAAGGTAAGGGGCCGGTCGGGCACTCCCAAGAAAGTAACGGCACCCCCGCGGCTGGAGGCGTTGAGCACCTGGAGGACGAATCTCTTTTTTTTCTGATGTTTATAGGCCACCGTAAAGATCCCCGGATAGCTTTGGCTCGCTTCGACAATCGTGCCGCCCGGCTCGAAGAAATTCATATATGCCCGGTGGACTTCATGCGAAGGGTACGAGGGACGCCAGAACCAGCCGACGGTGGCGGAGGTCCGGGCGAGATAATAGATGCGCCAGTAATTGTATGCCATTTCAGTCACGCTCCGGTACTCCGACCGCTCGGGGTTCTCCCACAGATAGGCATCATAATCGGTTTCGGTGCACCAGAGATTACGGTCGAGCGTCCGCCGGAACTCCCCCCATTCGATAAACGTGCTGTTGTCGTTCGGCTCGCTCCACGTTCCACGGTAGGAGTGGTAGGAGGGGTGGCCGCCGAAGGTGCGTACCCCGGGATCCCGATACATCTCGGCGATGTACGGTTTTCCCCATTTCAGTGTACTGCCGATATTCACCCTGGCGGTCAGGCCGTTTCGCCGGAACAACGCTCCACACTTCTTGATAAAAGCTCCGTATTCCGAAGCGGTCAGCCGGAGAGCGATGCCCACCATTTCGGTTTCATTTACATCCACGAAATCCACCGCCAAACCGTAGTGCTCTTTCCCGTAGCGGAGAAAAGCGCAGATTGATTCCGCGAATTCGTCGAAATTGTTTATTCTCCTGGCCTTGCGGGCCTGCGGATTCGCAACCATCCAGTCCGCAACATCCCAGATCCCGAGGATGGTTGTAATGCCGCGGTTTTGCATCGCTTTCAATCGCTGCAACGTGGTCAGGACGCCGGAATCACCGATTGCGAAGTTTTTTACGGCTATCGTAAAGGGGTCGCCGTTATCATTGACGGGCTCCCACGCTTTGCCGGGAAAGCGGTCTCTGAAGAGCGACATGTTATTATCCAGCATGCCCTGAATGATTTCATCGATCACATAGGGGGCGTTGCGGGCCCGGTTACCCTCATGACAGAAACCCACCCCGTCGATTCCCTGCCGAGTGCGGTCGAGACGGATCCGAACCGTGCGTTCGGGAAGGGACTTTACGGAGGAGACACTGAAATCCGTCAGGTGCAGAATCCCCGGAGCGGCGCCGGTATAGAGAATCGTTATCCCGGCGATTTCATCGGCCGGAGCGGCAAAAGGAACCTCCGAGGAAACCGGAACGTCATTCAGAGAGAGGTCGCCCCTCCCGGTGTCGGTCCGCAGCAGCAGCTTGACTTTGTACCATTGATTGGTGACGATTCGGGGTTGTACCACGCGTTGTGTATCGTTGTAACAGAGGTTTCCGGTGCTGTCGACGAAGAGGCGACAGACCGCTTCACCCTTGCCGTTTTCCACTATAAACGTCTGCCCCCTGCCGGATTCCGATTCAAAAAAGCGCCACTGTACGGTCACCACACCGCGGGAAGGAAGGAACCGTTTCTCGGCTGAGAGTGTTCCTCCACCGCTCAGTGCACTGCATTTCAGGACCTTTTCAATCGATCCCGGCATCCCCGCCACGTGGCAGGCCGTTTCCGGTTCCGCCGTAATGGTCCAGCCCGCCGGCCTGGTTCCGACGGGAACCAGGCTGAAATCCTCCCGCCAGACAACGGAGGTATCGGCGGCACCTGTCCCGTTTGCCCACATGGAAAGGATCAGGACGGCCGGAAGAAACCGGTCCGCCCCGATTCGATTCCGGGCGCTCGGTGTTTCAATCGTCATGAGCAATCTCCTCTTTTAAAGCGGGCGTTGCATGCACTCCTCCGTTGTGCGGTGCTGCACGGCCGTGGCCGCACCGGGCGACGGCTTGAAGGAGACGACAATTGTATTGTAATATATTTGCAAAAAGAAGGCAGGTTGTTCGGAAGTACGGCGGATGATCGGTGACATTTTAGCGATGCGTCGGTACGATAAATGTTGCTGTGTTTTTTACTTGTCGCCTCACCTCATCACCCCGCTCCCGCTTCACGGGACACCCCTCTTCCCCTCTCCGTTTTTCGGAGAGGGGAAGAGGGGCTGGGGGAGTTGGTGAGGCGTACCGGCGTAATCAGGCATTCTACCCTACCGAAGTAGGATGAGTGATTCGTCGATTAAAAGAGGGAACAATGAGACGGTTGATTTCAATCCTGTCATTCCTGTTTGTACTTTACGGTCATCCCGGCGCCGTCGGGCCGGTCGACCGGCCGGCAAAGGGAACGCAGTACGAAACGATCGGTTTCCGGTTCGCGGAGAACCTGAAGTTCGATAATCCGTTCGACCTCGAAACGAACCGCGTTGAGGTGCTCATTCTCCAGCCCGATTCGTCTCGCCGTGTTCTCTCGTTTTTCTATGACGGACTGAATAAAAAGGGCGTTGAACAGTGGGAGGCTCGTTTCACACCGAAACACGCCGGCCTTCATCGATTTACTTTTCGCATCAACGGAAAGGTGCATGACCGATTCGGCATCCCGGTTATCGCGAACAGCGGGAAGAAGCAGGGGGGGCTCACGCTGTCGGAGGGGCTCGGAATTTTTCGATTTGAAAGCGGTGAAGCGTTTCGCGGCATCGGGCTCAATATCTGCTGGAGTGATGATTATGAGTATTTTTTCAAAAAGATGCGGGCTTCGGGAATGAATACCACCCGCATCTGGCTCTGCCCGTGGCATTTGCCGTTTGAGTGGTCTGGAACGGGACTGGGCCGTTATGATCTGGAATCGGCGCAGAGGCTGGATACGATCCTGCGGCTGGCGGGGGAATACGGGATCTATGTGCTTTTATGCATCGACTATCACGGCGTTGCTCAAAAGGAACAGGGGTTTTTCAGGGAGAACCGGTGGCGGGAAAATCCCTACAACAGAATCAACGGCGGCCCCTGCGCCGATCCGGCCGCTCTCTTTACCGACTCGACCGCTCAATCGTTTGCAAGGAAAAAATACAAGTACCTCATCGCGCGGTACGGGCACAGCCCGAATATTGCGGCATGGGAATTCTTCAATGAGGCCGATCTGATGGCCGGAAAGGCGATTCCGGTAAACCAGTGGCATGTCGAGATGGCCGATTATGTCAGATCGATCGACGTGCACCGGCGGCTCATTTCGAGCAGCGTGACGCGACGGTATGTCGAAAAACTCGTGGATGCGTTCCGTACCCCCGCCGTGGATTTCGTCATGTTCCACGACTACAATATGACGGAGGTGGCCCCGCATCTTATCAATCTGGCGGAACTGGGGGGTGAATTCTACAATAAACCGGTTGTCATCGGTGAATTCGGCGTCGAATACCGCGGCGCCGAATTGACCGCCGCATTCGATCCCGGGCATATCGGGCTTCATAACGGTATCTGGGCGGGATTTTTCAGCGAGACGCCGATGCTGCCGATGAGCTGGTGGTGGGATTCCTATATCGACAAACTGGATCTCTGGCATCACTTCGCCGCCCTTTCCCGGTTCGCCGACTCCCTGGATTTCAACGCGAAACCGCTTGCCTTCACGAGATTGACTTCAGGCTTTCAGGAGCAGCACCCCCGCTCGAGGGCGTCATGCACCATTCAATGCATTACTGCGGGCGGGCGGTACGCGCTCTGGTTTAAAAGCGGCAATTATTACTGGTCGGCAAAAACAACGGCCGTCAAACTTGAAAGAGTGGATTCGTTTACGCAGAACGTGCCGGCGGTTGCGCCGGGAACCTATTCCGTTTCATGGTACGATCCGCAGACGGGGACATTTACCGGGCCCTCGAAGTCGATGACGGTTGACGGAGACCGCGTAATGGCCCTTTCGGTTCCTTCGTTCCTAAAAGACCTCGCTTGTCTGGTCGTGCCGGTAAAGTAGCTGTCGCCGGGGAGCCCCATTCTGATTCGTGCGTTGCATGCGGTTGCGGGGTGAAGAACACTCTTTCGCCGGGGCATTCGTTATCACAGCCGCTTGTGCCGTATACCGAAAAGTGTTCTTATCCGGTGCCGCACCAGTTTCCACCGGTAATCGTGCCGGTGAATGCCTATTTGAAAAAACCACCGGTTATTGCGGATATTTCCTGCGATGATACGGCACTTCAGCCGCTCCTTCCACGCTATGTAATCGAAGCTGAGCTGATCGCGCCTGCTGCCGGAAACGATCTCGTTCCACCAGCGCTCCATGGCGCTTTTCACATCGGATTCGTGGTGACGGCGGAGCAGAACACTCGCGAATATCAGTCCGTTGTGCGGCGGATAGCCTTCGCTGCGGTAACGCTCGATCTGCCGTTGCATGATTTCCGGATCGTCCTTGAACCTTCCCGTCTCGCGCCCCATGCGCATGATGGATTCATACTCCTCGTAAATGCAGTCCCGTGCGTCGCCGTCGGCGGCATGGTGGCTGAAAAATGCCATGTTGCTGTTCTGTAAAGCGGTATCGGCCAGGGCGGCGACATCACCCACGACCAGGTAATTCCCGTCGATCCAGATGCTGACGCGGTGGTCGGGAAAGAAACGGTGCGGCAGTATCTTGAACTCCTTGGCGCAGCGGACCGGGTCGGAAAACCGCGGCGGCACGATGCGGACCTCCCACGGCGACGCTCGCAGGGGCCCGTCGGAGAAACAGACATAGTCCACGCCTCCGGTCTTGCGCTGCGGCAGCAGCCCGTCATACCCCCCGAAGATCGAGGTGTAGACGACGATGCGCTTATTCACCATGCCCCTCCCGTTGATCCCGCAGTGAAAAATCGTTCGTGGAGGGAAAAGGTGCAAAAGATTCACTACTCTCGAATCGGAGGGGGAGGTATATTTGATAATCAATTTTTTTTCAACCCTTACAGCGAGTCCTCATGCCCCGACTATTCGATCTTCTTTCCGATGATGCAAAAAAAGGCCTTATCGAGGAAAATCGCAGGATAAAAGGGACCTCTCGAAAGCCCCGGCAGCGGCCGTCATCAGCTGCCGCCCACCCCCCCCTATCCCCGCCGGTGTGCGAAATCACCGTTCCCGACTTCGTTGCACTCGATGTCGAGACCACGGGGTTGGATTTTAAAAAGGACCGGATCATCGAAATCGGGGCAATAAAATTCAAGGAGGGAAAGGTCGCCGAGGAGTTTTCAACGTTCGTCAATCCCGGCCTTCCTATTCCGGCGGCGATAACCGACCTTACCGGCATTTCAGAGACCGATGTGGCCGGTGCGCCCGTTTTCGCGGCCATCGCCGACCGCTTGCTCGGTTTTATCGGCACGCTGCCCCTCTGCGGCCACCAGATCGAGTTCGACGCCTCGTTTCTCAGGGAGGAGTTTAAAAGGGACGGAAAACCGGCCGTCAACAACCACCTGCTTGACACGGCGCTCCTTTCGCGTGTGCTGCTCGATCCGCGGGGGAGGTTTTCGCTGAAGCACGTCTGCGCCGCTGTCGACGTGAAGCTTGACGGCGCGCACCGTGCGCTCAATGACGCACGTGCCTCGGGGGAGGTGGCGTTGCGGCTCGTCCCGAAGCTGTCGCATCTCCCGCTTGCCGTACGGCGGACGATCGCGGCGTGCGCGCCCTCATCCCTGTTCAAGAACCTGCTCTTTCAATCCCTGCCGGGAGGAAAGCCGGAAATAGCCATTGATTTTCAACGGGAGAAACCTCCGGCGCAGCTCTCCACCCCCGATGACTACCGGCCGATCGACCGGCCGGCCGTTGAAAAATGCTTCGGGGCCGAGGGAACGCTTCCGGCGCTCATTGATGCATACCGGCCCCGCCGCGGCCAGCAGAAAATGGCCGGCGGCGTCGCCGATGCGCTCAACACGCAATCCCTTTACATCGCCGAAGCTGGTACCGGCACCGGTAAATCGCTCGCCTATCTGATTCCCGCGGCGCTCTGGGCGCTCGGCAACGAGTGTCGGGTCATCGTTTCGACGCGGACGAAAAACCTTCAGGACCAGCTTGTCACCCACGACCTGCCGGTCGCGTCGGCGGCAACCGGCGGGCGGTTGAAATTTACAGTGCTTAAAGGCCGCGGCAATTATCTCTGCCAGCACCGCTTCAGGCAGCTTCTCCTGGGCGCCGTCGGGAACCTCTCGCCGCGCGAGCGGTTCGCCGTCCTGCCGCTGATCGTATGGAGCAGCGCAACCGCAACCGGCGATATCGAGGAACAGAACCTGTTCAACCCGAAATGGTTCTCGAAAATCTGGAATATCATTTCCGCCGAGCATCACGAGTGTCCCCACCGCCGCTGCCCGCTGTATCAATCATGCTTTTTCCAGAGAGCGCGCAACAGGGCGCTCGGTTCCCATATCGTCGTCATCAACCACGCGCTCTTTTTTTCCGATCTTTGCACCGAGGCTTCCTTTTTCGGCACGGACGGCCCGATCATTTTCGATGAGGCGCACCATCTCGAATCCAGCGGCTACCGGTTCCTCAGGGTTGAACTCGACACCAGCCGGATCAATCTTTTCAACGAAACAATCAACAACCTGGTGCAGCGCATCGGCGGATTGCAGGAGGAACAAAATATTTACGAATGCGGAAGGGAGCTGCGATCGACCCTTAAACAGTTACGAAAGAGGGGCGGGGCGTTCCTCGACGCCCTGCTTCGCTGGGCAAAAGAGAAAAATCCGGCGGCGGCAGAGTATCAGATCGCCTACCGCGAGGCGACCTTTTCCGATCTCCCCGAATCGGGCGCTTTTTTACAGTCCGTCATCGACCTGATCGACCGGCTCGCGGCGCTCAGACAGGCGATCAGGGGGCACCCCGAGCCGCAGCGCCATGAAGCGCTCGGGCTGGAAACCCAGGCCTGCTCCGAACACGCTTCGCAGCTCAAGGCCGATTTTCTCTATCTGACCGCCGCTCTGACCGACGATCACGTTTTCTGGACAGAGGGTAATATCGTCAAAGGATGGGCGAAGCTTTGCGGCGTTCCGCTCGATGTGGGGGCGCTGCTTTCGGAGATCTGGGAGCGGCGGGGCGGTACGGTCGTCTTTACCTCGGCGACGCTCTCGATCGCGGGTTCCTTCGACTATTTCAAGCGCACCGCCGGTCTCCTGCCGCACGAGGCGCGAACCGCGTCGGAGATCGTTAAAAGCCCCTTCGGGGCCCATCAATCGATTGCCGGGGCGATCATGTCGGCTCCCGAACCCGATGCGCCGCAATTCCCCGCGTACGTCGCCGACACCATCGCCGCCCTCCATACGGCCTTTAAAAAAAACATGCTCGTTCTTTTCACCGCCAACAGCATGCTCTCCTCAGTCCATCAGCTCCTGCGCGCCGGCGCTTCAGTCAATAAACACAACCTGCTCGCGCAGGGGGTGACCGGCAGCAGGCAGATCATCCTCGAAGAGTTCAAGAAGAATTCGCAGATGATCCTGCTCGGCACCGACAGCTTCTGGGAGGGCATCGACGTGCCCGGCGAGGCGTGTGAAATGGTCGTCATTCCGCGGCTTCCCTTCCCGGTTCCCACCCATCCCCTCACCCAGGCCGTCGCGCAGCGTATGCAGGAGCGGGAGGGCGAATCGTTTTTTTCCTATTCGGTCCCGGAAGCGGTCATCCGCTTCCGTCAGGGATGCGGCCGGCTCATACGCACCAGCACCGACCGCGGGGCGCTTATCATTTTAGACCGCCGTATCGTGCAACGGGGTTACGGAAAACAGTTCATACGGTCGATCGACGTCGATTTTAAGGTGTTCGAAGACATTGCCGGCATGATTGAAAACATCGGGGCGTTTTTCGCCTCCGATCCGCAACAGGCGGCGGCGGTTTCGGACCTCACCTATGTTCCGCTGGAGGACGTATGAAACGGTTGTTGTTTCTCGCGACGGCATCGGCGTTTGCGGCCGGGTGCGGCGTCTATACCTTCAGCGGTTCGACCCTTCCTTCACATCTGAAGACCGTCGATATTCCCCTGCTTGAAAACAGGTCGATGGAACCCGATATCGCCGACGAGATCACCCAG
>JAFGNB010000365.1 GCA_016927235.1 Chitinispirillaceae bacterium | reverse complement strand
TCAGAATTTTCCGGAAGGAACGGCGGTTTCGGTCCCCTTGCGCCGCGAAGGATTGAGCCGGCTGAAAAGTTTCTGGTTCGGCCAGCTTTCCGGCATTGTCGAACCGGTTGCCGGAGTGCTGGGGGCAGCAGCCGTGCTTCTCATGCGCCCGATCCTCCCCTATGCGCTCGCTTTTGCAGCCGGCGCCATGATCTTCGTTGTCGTCGAAGAGCTGATCCCGGAATCCCAGCAGGAAGGCAATACCGACATCGCCTCGGCCGGCGCCATGATAGGCTTTGCGATTATGATGGTGCTTGACGTGGCGCTGGGGTGAGGGGGGTGCGGGAATTTTAGTCTCCCGAAACCGTCGTGATTACTATCGAAGTGTTATTCTGCAGACTAACCATTCTGGGAAGGTGAGGGTGCGCTAAAAGCGCCATTGAAAAAGCATATGCATATAAAATAATGGGCGATAAATCAATCGGGTATAATCCGGCCGGATCCCCCTATCAGGTGATGAATTCAAGCTGTATTGAAGATGCCCGCAGTTCTACTCCAGGGTCCCTCAATTAATTAATCGTTTAATTAAACTTCATGTAATTTATTAAATTATTAATATAATTAATTAAAATTATAGTGAATTGTGATAAACGATCCCTCTTCTCATCTAAAAAAATGAATTGACGAAAGTAATTACACGATTTAATTTCTTATGGTCTTAAGGGGAGTTTCCAGGGGTTATTGTCACTTAAACGGCAGGATCGCCATTTATTAAGATATTTATATTTGGATACATAACGAGTTGATAAACAAAATATCTGCAGACAGGAGACCGGTTTGAAAAATTTCAAGGAATTGCTCAGGAAACCGAGTCGGGAATCACAGCCGTGGGCTATGTGGATCTGGAATCTTGCCATCACCCGTTCTCAACTGATGGAACAGTTTAACTGGTTTATTGAAAACGGTTTCGGAGGTATTGCCGTTCGTCCCAGCCGGGACATGGTGCCGACCTACCTTTCCGAGGAATTTATCGATCTGTTCGCGCTGGTGCTTCGAAATGCACAAAAACAGGGAATCGGTATAAGGATCGCCGATGATTTTTCTCTCCCCTGGAGCGGATGTTTCTCCGGTGAAACGGCCCAGTCACCTCAAATGCGCGCTCAGCATTTACGGCTGCTGGAGGATCGGTTGTTGTCCTCTCGTGAAGAGGTGTTTATCAAGGAGTTCGATCCTCACACTGAGATTGCCATGACGATCCGCTACCATAACGGATTGATCGATCCGGCCTCGGTTCATGAACTGACCGGCAGCGGCGGGCCGTCCTCCGGCAAATGGCTGACTCCCGAAGGCGAGTGGCGACTCCTGGTTTTTCGGAAAGAATTCGTTGTCGATCCGTCGAACGGATTCATACCGAATGTTTTCAATCCGAAAGTGGCCTCAGTGTATATCCAGAGAGTGTTGGATGTTTTCAAGAGTAATTTCTACAAGTATATGCCTGCAACGTTCGAAGGATTTATCAGCGAGTTGCCGTCGTGCCGTCCGGGAAATGCAACCATTCCCTGGGAAGACGATCTGGTGGTAAAATTTCGCAGTAAATCCAAAAAGAACCTGATAAAGCTGCTTCCGGCGCTGTTCTGCGACTGTTATCCCGCCGCCCAGAAAAACCGTCAGCAGATCTATACCTTTATTCATGAATTCATGTTCGAACGCTTCGTCGCGCCGCTTGAGGCCTGGGCGAAGAAGAACCGTTTTTCCCAATGGGTTCTCGCTCCGGAGCGGTCTGTTTATTCGTCAACAGCCGTCCTTGCCGACGGCGCGGTCCCCCCGGAAACCGATCTGAACGCTGTCGGCTATCAGAATATCGACGGCGTCGCCGAAAACTACGCATTATTGCGCGTCATGGCCGATGCCAACGCCAACGAGTTCCGGCGTGAAACCGTCTCGGTAATGGGCCGCAACCGCAGCGGTATCGGCGCGACGGTCCAGTCGCTGAAAAGCGACTTCGACAGCCTGTTGCTTTCAGGGCCGTCGAAAGTGATAATTGACGGTTGTTATTTCAATCTGGATCAGCGCAGTTACGCAAAAACGCCTTTCAATCCCGGCTGGTATTCCCCGGGAAACGGGTATGTCGGCGAGCTGTGCACCTATATTACCCGCTGTCAGGAAATAATGAAAAACATACACTGGAACAGGCAGGTTGCCGTATTTGTACCCACCTCCGAAATAATGGCGGCGTACCTTCCCTCTGAAGGTAATGCGTCCGCCGTCGGTCTGGAGCGGCTGGATAAGACCATCCGTGCGCTTGACCGGTGCGGAATCAGCTATGACCTGGTGAGTGAAAACCTCGTATCGAACTGCGCCGTACGCAGCAATGGAGAATTCGGTACCGCCGACCGCATACGGAAAGGAAACTATCAGGCGCTTATCATCCCCTACGCGCCCGATATTTCGCGGAATGTACTGATATTCATCGAAAAACTGGTACACAAAGAGGGTTGTGTCTTTTTTATTGAAAATGCCCCGTGCGGAACGATTGAAGACGGGGTTTCCCCCACCATGTCCGGCCGCATCGAGAAAATCCTTGCTGACCGGCATAAACGCACGGGGATTATCAAACTTGCCGCACTTGACGATGCGTTTAAATCGATTACCCCGCATGTCCGTATTCTGGCAAACGGCAGAACGGGATCCGATATCTATCATGCCTTCGGTTCCGGCGAGGGGTATGAACTGTATTTGTTTCACAACATTTCCGAAACGAAAGAGTACGCGGCGACTATCGAGCTTGCGGAAAATAGACATTATACCCTGATCGATTGCGAAAACGGGGAACTGAGTGAGGTCCCGTTCATTGAGAATGTAAACGGATACCGGCGGTTTCAGTTCAACGCGTATCCCAAAACGACCTCGATCGTGGCGGCTTCGTCCGCCCCGCTCGTGCACGGTTCACGGGAGGCGGTAAAGGCGGGACGCTGCAATCCGTTTGTCATCTCGGAGCGTGGATATCGGATTGTCCTGAAAGACCAGTGGGTCTTTTCGACCTCATCGCTCAATGCGCTTCCCCTTGCGAACTGGAACCTCCGCATCGGGCTCAGCCGGGAGTCCGGCACTTTTTCCCATTTTTACGAATCGCATTTCCAGGTAAAGTCGCTTCCTTCCGTCTGCAAACTTATCCTCACTACGCCCGGCATGCGACGCTTCGCCGCCGGCGCCACCGGTGCGCCGCCCATGCCCATGGAGATAACGATCAACGGCTCACGGGCGGATTCGACGCCCGAAACCGTCGAGCAACCCCCGTCTTCCGGCGAAGAGCGTGCGGAACCATCCGTTCAGGGAAGGGTATTCGATGAATCGATACCGTTACATTTCAGCGAGTCGGCGATCGCCTTCTCAATCGGGGAACATCTCGTACGCGGCTTCAACCGGATTTCGATCCGTACAACGGGGCAGGTGCTCGATCCGGATACGATCCATTATCCCCCGCTGCTTTTCGGCGACTTTGCGCTGGTAAAGGGACAGAACGGATGGGCCATCGACAGGCAGGGCGAGGTGATCGGCGGCAATTCGTGGATTACCCACGGTTTTCCCTATCTTTGCGGCAAAGGCGTCTACAGTCAATCATTCGAGGTTCCCAACGAGTATAAACGGCTGGTAATGCGGTTTTCCCAGGTATCGGGGACGATCGACATTACCTTGAATAATAAAAACCTCGGCGTCTTCAATTGGCAACCGATTGAGGTCGATATTACCTCGGTCTGCGAGTCGAAACGAAACGAGCTGGTCATCGGCGTGGTCAACAGCATCGATACGATATTGAAAATGAACGGCCGTCCGTCGGGCCTGATCGGAGAGGTGTACCTGGACGTGTACTGATGATCCGCCCCGTCTCCCGTCTGGTAGTGATCCATTCAAGCTTCGCTTTTTTGCCCACCATTCATTATCGAAGGTGTGCGCTGTGGTCCGCCACCGCAACATGAGTATTGATTATTTCCCTGCGGGAGTGTACCATTAGAACTGGTTTCTCCGCACTGTTTCAAGGTGGAACGAACCTCAACCGGCAGCGTCACTGTTTTCGGCTGAAGATGGTTTATGGTACGGGAAAGGGGGAGACGTTTTACCTGTTTCTTTGAAGGGTGTGCGGCGTACCGTAATCAACCTTAATTTTCAGGATATCGTACACAATTACAACCAACCATTCACCCGCGGGAGGGAGTATGCGTCTTCATCATTTATTTTCACTTCTTTTTCTGGCCGTTTATCCCTGTGTAAGCCAGGAGATTGCGGTGAAAGGCACCATCAAGGACAGCGACGGGAACGCAATCGAAAATGTCCTGATCCGTTTTGAAAATCTCGGGTACGTAACCGTCAGCGGTTCGGGAGGGGGGTTCGTACTTTCGGACGGCTCGCCGGTGTTGCCACGACTGCAGGAAAAGCGGCATCTGGACGGCATTCGAATAGACCGGGGGGTCGTTTCATTCGCCATAGAAGAAAACAAAATCGTTTTTTTCCAGGTTTTCTCTCTGCAGGGACGACGCTGTTGGGCAAAACAGGTCGCGGATCTTCTCCCCGGAACCTACCGGGCCGATCTGCAGGGTATAGTACCCTCGAACCTCGGGGGAGGAACCTATATCGTTTCCACGCAGATCGGGAGTAAAAAGGCGGCCGGCAGGGTCGTACACCGCCCCGGAGACGCTCCGGCATTCAGACTGCGGCGGATCGATGGATCGTTGCAGCCTTTGCGCCTCGCACGGCAGTCGGCAGTCGTCGATACTATAACGATCAGTAAACTGGGATACGAAACCCAGTCGATGCCGATCGAAAGTTATCAGCAGGACCTCGGAGAGATCATTCTCGAAAAATCATCGGTGCTTTCCGGTACCGACGCGATTGCCGGCGTGGAGGATTCGCTGGTCGATCTCTTCATCAACCGTATCCGGTCGATCGAAAATCTGGAGGGACCCGATGAGCTCAAGTCAATCGATTTCATCTCCATCCGCAACGGTTTTGAGGCGATCCTCGAAATCGACGATGCACGGATGAAATCGAATATCGGCTACATGCTCTCGGCGCTCGCCTCCCTCAATACCAATCCGAAAATCTGGAAGATCGCCGATTCCCTCGATGCCTATTTCGATGCCCTGTATGAGGAGGACGACTCGGAGGGCGAGGTCATTCTTATGAAAAAAGCGATGAAAAAAGGCGGCGTGTTGACGCTTGGAAAGGCGCTTGCTGCAAAAACCCCCGAGCTGCTGCTCGCCTCGACGCAGAAACCCTCGTTTCCGAAATTCCTTACCGTCAGCTACGTGCAGAACCTGATTGAGTCGGACATGATCCCTGTTCTTATTCCGATAGCCCGGGCGGCCGAACGGGTGGAGGCGCTCGCCGACGCGTCCATGCTCGTTACCGTTGACGGCGATGCCTACGAGATCGACAAAGGAGAGGTCTACCTGTTCGACGCGTATGTGCATCTGATGCAGGCGTACATGTATATGGTATGCGCCTATGACATGGACCTCTACGCCGCTCCCGAGCGGCAGGACTATTCGTGGATCGATACGCTGGTCAACAACGAATGGAATTCCAGAAATATCTATTCGCTCTCGGGCGATACCCTCTATGAGATCTCTACCTGGGAGGGAGAAAAGAAACCGATTCAGACCATGGCGGGCCTGATGCACTACAATATCGAAGAGCGCAGCTCCTTTCTGACGATCCGGCGGCCCTACCATGCAAATGCGCTTGCCGGCCTCAAGGCGGTCCCCGATAAAATCAAGGCGGGCCTGGCATCCATCAAGGCCGAAACCGATGATCAGGAAAACGACCTTCTCAGAATTTCAATGATCGATTCGGCCGAAGGCGACATGCTCGATTTTTCGGGTGAGCTGCGCGACGAAGGCTTTTCGGCATCCTTTGCCGAAAATTTTTCATCGATCGACAAGCTCATGAATTTCATCACCGAACTGCTCAGCGGGCCCTACACCTTCGATGAAACCATCGATGCGAAACAGGTGACAATAACCATCGACCTGCCCGCATGGTTCGACGATCCGGTAACCGATCTGCGCACCCTGCTGCCCCACTATGCCTGGACGAATGAGGCGGAGTGGGTCAAAGCCGATACATGCTCATGGGGCAGCCCGTCATACAACCGGCGTGTGGTATATAATGAGGCTGCGGAAAGTTACGATACCCTGTATTATTTCTATGTGTACGACCAGGATGACGACAGTGTCGAGATAAGAATCGATCCTTCCCTGATCGATTCGACAAGCACGACCGACTGGGGAGAGACAATATATTATATCGGAACACCGATCCGTTATCGTGTCTCCATCGACTCTTCGTACTATTTCGACGCGCTCCGTCTTGCCGATGAAGACGGCGCGGTGATCGACAACGAAACCATCGATCAGCTGATCGAACAGAGAATGTTCTTCCCCTATTTCGACGATTACACCTTCCACGGCCTCTTTCCCGATATGACACGAGACAAATGGCTCGATCTGATTTACGCCGACGAGTGACCCGATGGCCGGACCCATGAGCGCTTCGATAAGGCAGGCGGGAACGATCGCCTGCCTTTTCTGTTTCATCACCGCCGACCCTGTACGGGCCCTCCCCGACCGGACGCTTGCAGGATATGCAGGACGATGTGCGGGGGCGACGGCGTCTGACAGCTTTTCTTCCGCTGCCGCAACTCCGCAGGATTCGCCCGGGCCGGTGCGCATCATCGGACGCGGCGGGTACGACCTGGTCTATCGGGAAAGGAGCATCGATTCGGCGGGGACAAAACGGCGCGATCTGCGCGCCGACGCATTTGGCGGTCTGCTGCTCCTGCGGTTGTCCGGGCAGGACCAAGGCGTACAGGCCGGAATCGACTTCAGCCGATGTGATGCATCCTGGAGGGGCGAGGAGTATTCGCTGAGGGGAGGCGCCGTCCATTCGCTCAACCGTATCCTGCTTGGGGGCTGGGGGCGCAGGGACAATGCGCAGTTCGATTGCCAATTGAGCCTCGATCCCTGGTACTGCGGCAAAGCGGCCCGCAGCAGCGGGACATACCGTGAAAAAGGGGCACTGCTCTGGAACTCCCCCGCTCTCGACCTTTCCGCTACGGCCGCCCTCTCCTTTTCGCACACCGCAATCACCACGTTTTTCCGCAACGGCTCCCCCTTTGCCGCCTCGGGCATCATTGCCAACCGGCAGAACAGCGCGCGCCGGATTATTCCTCTGTCAATAAACGGGCATCAGATAGGCTGCACGATCGGCTATTCGGGAAACGGGGTGGATGCCGCATGGGAAGGAATCGCCGGCCTGATCGGCGGCGCTGTTGACACGGGCGCGCCGGCCGAACTGCCGCTCTCGGTCAGGGGCGCCGTCGGCCGTCTTGCGGCGTCGGTGGCGGCGAAACGGCTGCCGAACCGGCCCCGGCTGCGGTTATCCAGCACCTTTCTGGCCGCCGATGTTGAGGGGTTCGATCCGTCGGGGGAGCGTTTCCTCCGCCTTATTGGCAACAGTTTCGCGATGACCGAGGGGGGGATCGACCTCCACACGGGAACCCGCGGCACGGCCGGACCGGTCGCCTCCTTTGTTTCGGTAAAGGGCGGCGAAGGAAGCGTTGCGCTCTACCCCTTTACCCAGTGGCTCTACATTCTCGACCTGCCCGACCGGTTGAAACTCTACGCAATGACGCTGACACTGGCCGAAGCAGGCCTGTACGGATGCCGCCGATGGAAGCTCTCCGGCAATCATATTTTTACAACCGACATTACGCTTACGGGCTGCCGGCTGTACGGTTCGATCGACTATGCCGAACAGGTCCGCTATATGGGGGTGCTGCCCGTGTACGAAGACCGCACCAACCGCACCCTGGCCGATCATACCTATGTTGTCATCAAGGCTGCGCTCAACTATTTCTATACGCTGAAAGCGCACGAAATGTTTATTTCTATGCAGCAGCTCCTGCCGATCGAGATCCCCCGCAAAGGGCATCACGAAGAAGGAAGCGGCAGGGCAGGCATGAGCAAACGAACACTCTACGGGGGAATGCGGATCGAATGCGGGGTTGCGGCGCAGCTCGGCCCGGCAAATCGATGAGCAATTCCCGCATCATCAACGGAAAGACCACCGATGAAACGGCTCCGGCATAC
>JAFGNB010000364.1 GCA_016927235.1 Chitinispirillaceae bacterium | reverse complement strand
TCGAACCCGAGCTGCATCTATGTGTTCAAGATGGAACCGCTCGAGGGGAATGCGATCATCGAGATCAATCCATCGTTGGTATTTTTTATCATCGACCGGCTTTTCGGCGGCCAGGGGAGGCCTTCCGAGCAAAATCGTGAGCTTACGCTGATCGAGCAGAACGTGATCAACCGGATCGTCGAGCGGAGTCTGGGCGACCTTAGGGAAGTGTGGGAACATATCGGCGTGTTCAGCCCGAAAATAGAGGCGTATGAGACGAACCCGCAGTTCGTCCAGATCGCTCCTCCCGGCGAAACGGTGATTCTGATTTCACTGGAGGTTCGGATGCAGAACGCATCGGGGCTCATGAGCATCTGTTTCCCTTACATGCTTCTTGAAAAGGTGATCAACAATCTGTCGGGAGAGTTGTGGATGTCGGCCCAAAGTTCGGCGACTCCAGAAACGCGCTCGTCGCTGGAACATGAACTTAAGTCGGTAGAGCTCGCCGTATCCACACTCATCGGCAGGACCACACTTACCATCCGCGACCTGCTGCAGTTGCAGCGCGGCGATGTGCTCTGTTTGGATAAAGCGTATGACAGCGACCTGATCGTGCAGATTGAAGGAAAGAATAAAATGGCCGCCCGATCGGGTCTTATCGGCCGTAAAAAAGCCATTAAAATAGTCAAGGTACTCGAAAAGGAGGTGCCGGGCTGCAATGAGTGATATACTCTCTCAAGACCAGATTGATGCTCTGCTCAATTCGCAGGGTTTTAACGACGGCGGCGACGGCGACCGTCCGGTCGACCCGGAAAAAGAACGCGCGGCGGTGCTGAAGACGTTCGGCCTTTTCTGCGAACAGGCGGGCACGGTAATTTCCACGGTGCTTAACAAAAAAGTTTCGTTTCATACCGACCAGTGCGTACAGGCCTCCCCGGCGGCCATTCAGGAAAAATTACCATCGGTCCTTCTTGCCGTGAAACTCCCCCTTACCTCGGGGGTCGCAGGGGAATTATTTCTTGTCATACAGAAAACGGACGTTGCGGTTCTTTCCGATCTGATGATGATGGGTGACGGGACTGCCGAGTATACAGAAGACCATAAGGACGCCATCGGCGAGCTTTTCAATCAGGTGATGCGGGCATTCACTAATGCGCTTTCATCGGAATGGGGAGACCCCGTCGCCTCCGGGACGATCGAGGTCGCTGAATTCGATATCGATCATACGCCGGTCCCTTTGGAAAATTACGCGCTGATGCTGGCGGTGCAGGCGGTTGAGGGGAAGGAAGAATCGCATATCGCCCTGCTGGTTCCGCGGGAACTGTCGGCGCAGCTTGCGGAAAAGGCGAAAATCGTCGATGCCGCTGAAGGCGGGCCGGGCGCCGACCGGATCGGCCTTAACACGGCGGAACTTGACGATCTGTCGAAAGTCACCTCGTTTGCGGACGGAGGCAACGACGAATTTCGAGACGCCGGAGCGGCGACGGGCGGTTTGGTGGCGACGCAACAGAATATCGATATGCTGCTTGACATCGATCTGGATGTCAGCATCGAGCTGGGGAAAACGAACCTTTCGATAAAGCGGATTCTGGAACTGGCGCCGGGATCTATCGTCGAACTGGACCGGATGGCGGGCGAGCCGGTCGACCTCATGGTCAACAATAAGGTCGTCGCAAAGGGTGAGGTCGTGGTCATCGACGAAAATTTCGGGATCCGTATCGTATCCCTTGTCTCTCCGGAGGAGCGGATAAGGAGTTTACGGTAGGCAGAGGAATGACGATGCTTCGGTACGCGTATATTGTCTTGACGGCGGTTTTGCTTTCCGCCGATGTCGCCTTCGCGGACGACGGAGGTATCGGTGATTTCAATATCGCGAAGGTGCAGAAGGCGGCCCGGCTGAATGACGACGGCGGGGGGGAGACCGCCCCGCCTGCAGCACCGCGCGAGAGTATCACCGCCGTCGTTCTTCGCATGATGCTCTACCTCGGCATTGTCGTCCTCCTCATACTTGCCGTTGCATGGTTCGTCAGGAAGAGCGGCCTCAAGCCCCTCCGCGGCGGCGGCGGAGCGATGGATGTCGTTGAAACGCTTGCCATGGGGCAGAACCGCATGCTGGTGCTCGTCAGAATCATGGACGAGATCTATCTTGTAGCGCAAACACCATCCACAGTGACGCTGCTCGATAAAATCGGAGGGCAGAAGGCCCTGGACATCATTTCGGCGTCCAAAGGCGGCGGCACCGTCCTTCCGTTCAGGGATGCCTTCAACAATTTCATGGGAAAGATCAAAAAACCGGCATGAATTCGACTCCCACCCACTTCCCCGTATCGTTTTCGGCAGAACGGAAGATAACCTTGAGCGGTTTTTTTCACCGCATGTTGCGGCAATGCTCCTGCAGAGGGAGACGGTGTCATACATTACCGGTTGTCGCAGTGCTGCTCCTGGTGGCGGGCCCGGCAATCGCTTCACTTTCCGCGCAGGTTCTCCCGAAGCTGACCTTTGCCGTGGCGCAGTCCGACAAACCTTCCGATGTTGTCGTGGCGCTGCAGGTACTTTTTCTCATCACCATTCTGGCGCTCGCGCCCTCCATTCTCGTCATGGGAACATCGTTCGTCCGTATCGTCATCGTGCTTTCTTTTCTGCGGCGGGCTGTCGGAACGCAGACCATGCCCCCCGATCAGATCATGGTGGGGCTGGCCCTTTTTCTTACCCTGTTCATCATGGCGCCGGTATTCACCCAGATAAACGACGAATCGCTGCAGCCCTATCTCAAACAGGAGCTTCCATTCGATACAGCGATTAGTAAAGCTGGAGTACCCATACGTAATTTCATGCTCCGTCAGGTAAGCGAGAACGATGTCGCGCTTTTTGTCCGGATCTCCCGAATGCCTCCGCCGCGCACTATCGACGACCTTCCGTATACGGTCGTCGTGCCGGCATTCATTACCAGTGAATTGAAAACGGCCTTTATCATCGGCTTCATCCTGTATATCCCGTTTCTGGTCATCGATATGATCGTGGCGAGCGTGCTGCTCTCCATGGGAATGATGATGCTGCCGCCGGTGATGATTTCGATGCCGTTCAAGATAATTTTGTTCGTGCTGGTTGACGGGTGGCATCTCATCGTCAGGCAGCTGGTCACGTCATTCAACTGAAAGGCGGTTTGCCGGTGAACGCAGCGGAAGTAATCGACATAGGACGCGACGCACTCATCGTCACCCTGCTGTTGGCGGGACCGATGCTGATCGCCGGCCTGCTCGTCGGACTCCTCGTCGGCGTATTCCAGGCGGTCACGCAGATCCACGAGATGACCCTGACGTTTATTCCGAAGATCCTGGTGATGCTGCTTGTGTTTCTGACCACGCTTCCCTGGATGCTGCTGAAACTGGTGGAGTATTCCGCCGCCGTGTTCAACCTGATTT
>JAFGNB010000363.1 GCA_016927235.1 Chitinispirillaceae bacterium | reverse complement strand
CCTCACGGTCGGGGCACGGCATAGTGAAAAAAGAGATAATGAAAAAGCGAATGGCGGCGCTGCTGACGGCACCCTGCCCGGGGAGCAAATATTATTTCACGTACAAGAATACGTTGATTGGATGGATCAGCTGCATTATGTAACGACGGATTACCGTCCCTCTCACGCGATGAAAGTAACCGTATAAAAGGGCGGAATGATGAAATGCAGCGCGGATATGCGCTCATGAATGACGCGCGATTTTCAGCGGCTCAATCTGTCCAGGAGCCATTGTACCGCATGCCTCTCGGGCGGATTCATCCTCCTGTTTCTCACAAAGAACAAACTTCTGAGAGGCGCGGTAAGACACCTGAGTGCGCGCATTGGAAGCGCTCTGTTTTTATGGATGAATTGCGTCTCATCCATCTGAGCGAATGACGAATAAAAGAGATTGCCCGTATAATAATTCGCATCGACGACCTTGTTGGTAAAAACGGTTAACGGCACGGGCACATTAAGCCAGGGGCTGTAGACGGAGGCATCGCCGATGAGACGTATCTTCGGCTTGCCGAATTCCATTACCGCAAGCCGCATATAGGTGCTGATCATCGGATCGATTCCCATTTTAACGGCGCCGACCCAGTCTACCGCCACCAGATCGCTCCCGCCGATGATAGTATTTGTTTCGTTGGCATAGGGGTCGGCAAATATGCCGAACGGTCCGTCGGCGCTTATATCCGCATCGATAAGTCCATAATGGACGGGAAAAGCCTTGAGGTACTCGATGGTGGTGTGATAAATATCTCTTTTACAATGGTATTCCTTGAATTTATTGGCATAGGGGAGAGCGCCGTAGATGTTTTTCAGGGTGAGCGTATAATAGGCATACGAATGGGTCTTGTTTTTTGCGAAAGAGATGCGGAAGTCGGCCGCACCCCACAGGTGTGAGTAAGGATGCATTCCCAGATGGGGGCCGAAATATTTTTCATGCAGCACATCCTCGGTCAAATCGACGATGGTATAGCCGTCGCTTTCCGAATAGCCGAGATAATCGGCCATCTCTTTTACGCTTCGATGGTGAAAATATTCCCCATACGTGCTTTGCGCCTCAACGACCGCGATTTTTTTATACTGCTCGTCGTGGTCATGGATAAGCGCTACCAGAAGGCCCACCAATTCCGGATCGGTGAACGTGGTTGTATCTCTTTTATTGTACGCGAACATGAAATTGGGCTTTATTACGATGAGAAAATCTTCTTTTGATTTTTTGGAAGCTGCAAAATGGTCATCGAGCACGGTAAAAAAACCGGTTTCTTCAAGAACGGTTTTCAGGGCTTTTTTCCTCGCGGTTTTCGCTTCTTTTTCCGCGCGGATCTTTCTCGCTTCGCTTGATTCTTTTCTTCCCGGCTCTTTTTTCTCCTTTTCGTAGTCTATTTTTCGTGATGAGACGATCACCTCTTCCTTATCCGAATTGATCGCCTCATACACCCTGGGAGCCATTGCCTCCTCAAGGGCCAGGCATTCACCGCCGTCGGGATCCCTGACTCGTACAATGAGTCGATGAAATTCGGCTGTCGGGTAGTGAGTGTTTCGAACCCTCAGGAGGGGATCTCCCAGCACTTTCAACAGGCCTTCATGTGATTTATCCGGCTCATGTTTGTCAAAGGTTCTGACTTTCGGGATTGGTTCTTTTTGCGCTTTGAGCAGGCCGTTGTTTGACGCGTCCGGCTCATGTGTTCCGGAGGCTTTCCCCTCCTTTGACGCTTCTTTCTCCATGAGCATTTCCGCCGATGCGAATCGCGAGAGGAGTGATCCGACGAGCGCATCAAAGCGGTCTTTCGCCCAGTGTTCCCTTTCGTCCCGGAGCGTTCTCGTATGGATCTGAACGCGGGCGCTTTCGCGACTCGGATTAATCGCGCATGTATAGCCGTAACAGACCGTCGGCTCCCTGATATTTCTAAATACCGATTTCTCGGCTTCACCGAATGTTGTTCCCCCTATTATTTGCATGGACGGAGCATCGTTTGAATGGTTGCCCGCCGCAGGCCTGAGGGATATGGAGCCGTTTTTCACGTTAACCGTAAACGGCGTGATATTCATGCCGAACGGCTTTCCGTCATTCAATTCTTGGTGCAATTCCTCTTCCATATCCGGCCTCTGCATCATCAGCATCCGTATCTTTCGCCTGATGATCGAGAAAGGAAACGACGTTTCCCTGTATTTTTTTGCAGTAAAACCGATTTCAATTTCGGCATTGTATTTTTTAAGATGACGCGGCTTGCTGCCGTGCATTTCGTCGAATGACGCTTCATACCCCGCGGTAACTTCATATATCGGCCCCTTATACTCATATACCCCTTCGCAAAGAGTATTCCCCGCATCGTTATTTTCTTTAATATCAAGGCGAACGGCATCGCCAAGGGTCCGGTCGGTGATGCAATATTTCTTATAGCGGTTGTTCCCGTCGGCAGTTACCAGCAGTACATCGCTGAATGTTTCGCCGTCGCCCCAGGGCATGTCTTCATCGTGCACCCCGGAAACCAGAAAGAAATCTCGTTCGGATGTATCGCCCGCATCAACCCTGCCGGAGAGCACGAGGTTTTCATATCCGGTTTCATAGACTATTTTGCCGATACAATATTCTTTCAATGGATGGATGCATGCAAAGCGCAGGAATTCGGCCTTCGCCGCAAGTTTCGTGCTCAAGCTTACTTTACCGGTCGCCTTCATTGAAGCAAAGAGCGCCGGTACGTCCTTTAAATCGATCGTCATCTTTCCCGTTGCAAAAACCGGCGCTTTTTCATCTTCACCTTCGTAAATAACAACGGAAAGCGTTGTCAGGTCTTTTATCATGTCGAAACCGGCATTATCATGAATTTCCTTGCTGCCGTAGAAATAAAATTTCTTTTTTCCGTCGTTGAAATGAAAGCAATAACGCATCTCCGGATTGCGGGTGCCAGGATTTATTTTATATAAGTAAAAGGTGCCGTTTTCAATCTCCCGTGGTTTGCCCGGAATATGGTCGTGGTGAAGAGAATCGACGGTTACCTCGCCGGCCAGTTTCGCTGCATGATCGTTATCATCCAGAAATCTATCGAGATGGGGTATTTCGATTTTTACCCTGAAGCCGATTCTATTCCCCTCTTCTTTGCCTTTCTGGAATCCCTTTTCGAAGCTCTTTTCTTTGCCTATTCCAATATACCCCGACATGGATTCGCTGAATTCAAAACCGGCGCCGCTTATATTTTTATATCTTTTCATGAAAACCGCTCCTTCTCCTCGATCGTTAACTTCGCGGGAGACTCCCGGATCGCACGACAACACCATTCCCCATGATCGACCGGCGCTTCATTTATAAGCCGCATTCGATTACATCTTTTACCGCGACGGATTGTTTCAATACTTTTTCGAATGCACTCCTGTCCGGCCAGGGTATCTCGATATGCTCGATCCTGCCGTCATATTTGACGGCGCCGATCGCAGGCCTGGTTTTTTCCAGGGTTTCGGCACTGTTCCCGTCGACATCGGCAATCCAGCATCCCATATTGTATGATTCGACGGAGAGTGAATTCGCAATTAAATAACAGTTGCTGCCGCAGGTTTTTTTAAACGGCACGTGCGTGTGACCGAACATCAGCGCATTGGGCTTGAACGAGCACTCGTGAAAAGCGATTTCGAGATATCGTTGTATGTCCGCTCTTTTTTTCGCACTATCGAAAATCGCCGCATTATTACGAAGCGCGCTTTGCGAAAAGGGAAAATTCGTATCCGCGATGTTCCAGGCAAAGAATTTCTTCAGAATTGCAAACCAGGCAAAAAGAACGGCATCGCTGTACGCCTCCATGGCGTGCCGTCCGACACGGTTGTACAGGAGAGATTTAATGTCCCGCCTCTTTCGGACATCGGCATCGAAATAGATCTTTTCATCCATATATTTGTTAAGCTCATCGGCCATCTCGTGAATCGTTTCATGTCTGCCGACCTTTATCTCACTCGTCATTTTTCGCAGCAATGTATTTAATTCACCTGCCTGCCCGATGCTGTACCATCCGAATTCCGTAAACGGCGAGTTTATTCGTTCGAGCTGTTCATAGGTAATGCCGGCGCTATCGGCTATGCCGAGCGACGTATGAAAAGCATCGGTGGACAAGGTCCATAGATCCTCGAAAAAATGTCCGTGAGTGATGACTATCTGATGAGGATAAAGGTCGAAATAGACGTTGGGATACGCGACTATCAATTCTTTATCTTTGGGAAGAATACGATTCAGGAAGGTGTCCGATCCGTAGCTGTTGTCGTTGTCCGGAAACAGCGCTCCTTGCGCGTTTATTGTGGGGGTGAAGCTATGGCGGTAGCGCTCTATATCGGTGCCGCTGCATATCTTTTTGTTGACATGGCACTCCTCCTGAAGGGCGACCCATACATGGTGATCGTGATTGCCGGGAATATACAGCAGGCACTCAAAAAGGTCTTTGAACCGAACAAGAAAAGCGCGGAAAAGCTCATACGCCTTTCTTCGTTCCGCCAGAGAAAGCTCCAGCACATCGCCCGCGAGGACCAGGTATTTGAATTTTCCTTTTTGCTGTGTTTCCTTTCTTATCCGTTTTATGATCTTCTCGGCAATCGTATCATTAAAGGTATCCTTCGAATTCATGAAAATGCAGTTTCCCGCACCGAGGTGCAAATCGGACATGACCAGTGCGATATATCCGTCCTTTTTATTCATTGTGCGCCATCTCCGTCGTAAAGAGCGTTTCTTTTCTTAAAGGACCCCTGCCGTTGTTTCGCCTCATACCTGGTGCCGATTGTTTTTTTGCGGGCGTATGAAGCGAATCTCCCAAACGGTCGCGCGGGGCCGCTTCGTCATCGATGATGATCGCTTTGTATGCCGTCATGTACCTCCTTGGGCAGCAGTATCTCCACGCAGACCCCCGTATCGGGCGGGCTGGTAATGGTCATTGTATAGCGGTCGCCAAAAATCAATTTCAGCCTCTCCCGGATATTGCACAGGCCGTGGCCTGAATCGGAAGCTTTTTCCGACCAGCCGACCCCGTCATCCGCAACCGTTATGCGGACTTCCCCCTGAGCCGACGTCGCTTCGACGGATATGCGCCCGCCCTCAACCTTCGGTGAGATTCCGTGCTTGATGCAGTTTTCAACCAGCGGCTGAATGATAAGTGCGGGAATCTGATACTCCGCGATGTCGCGTTCGATATTTTTGGAAAAAGAGATTCTGTCGCCGAATCGAATCCGCTGCAGCGCCATATATAAATCGACGAGGTGGATTTTTTCGTTGAGTTTCACTAGCTTGCGCTGAGAAAAATTCAAAAGAATCCGGTAAAAATCGGCGAGCATGACCACCGCATTTTCCGCTTTGTCCGTATCGTCTTTCACCAGTTGTGCGATGGAATTCAAGGCATTAAAAAGAAAGTGCGGACTGACCTTTGCCTGCAATTCCTGTATTCGCGCCCTCACCGATTCCGCCATGTGTTGCAGGGCGACCTCCTGAGAATGGAGAAATTCATTAACCGCCTTGGTTTTTTCTTTTCTTTCCAACACCACTGCATACGCCATGGCGCTGGAGATGAGTACGGCTTCGATAACGATGCCTAGCTGGTATCCGTGGGTAATCAAGAGGCTTGACTGCAGCATGCCCCATTGATCGAGGATAATCGTTGCCGCGCCGAGGATGTGGAAAACCCAGGCGATCAGGAAATAAATTGCAGGCCGGTTTCCCCGCACGACCTTGATGACGCTGATCGATACAATCGTCGCAATGGAGGCGATGGAAATCATGCTGAGCAACTGTGTGGTGGGCCAGTACCCCGCGATGAACGGAAGCGCGCCCATAATCAACAGGGTCGCAATCAGCGAATAAAAAAGATTCCTCCAGACCGTGTGCTTGAAACGGTACTGTAAAAATGACCGGGACAATAAGAGGGCGAACGTTTCTCCCAGTGCGGCGAAACTGAGATGCGCCAGCGATTCGATTTTCGGAAAAGACGGAAAAAGGAACATCTGGCTTATCCCCTGCCTGCCCATTGTAAATAGTATATGCAAAAAAAGGAGCATGAAGGCATAGTACAGATAGCAACGCTCTTTTGAAAAAAAGAACAGGGCGATATTGATAAAAAGAATAAGACCGATGATGCCGTAAAAAATGCCGTAAAAAAAAGTGTGTTTGTCGTAATGGGCGCGGAAGGCTTCCGGGGCCCATAGGGTAATGGGCATCGAAACCGCCTCCGAGCTGCGGATCCTGTGATAGACGGTTGCCGTTTTTTCCGCATCGATATGAACGGGTATGCAGTAGGAGCGGTATCTTCCCGCACGACTGTTGAATGCAAAATGCCGCCCCGTTTTCTGCAGTAATTTCATTTCTCCGCCGTCGTTGACATACGCCTCTATGGTATCGATGAAATGATAGCTTATCACTATCCATTTCTCGATCGGCGCACGGCGGTCATTTTTTATATTGAATCGTATCCAGAATGCGGATTTCGACCAGGGGAAATGAAGCACCCTGAACCGATTTTTCCTGAAAAGCGAATCATACTTTCCCGAAGCAATCCCATCGGCGGACAGGGAAGCGTTTTCATCTTCGCAATATTCCAATTGCCCGCTTAAAAGCATGTGCGACGGCATGTTGCTGGCATCAATCGGCAATTCCTTCTCCCCTGCACCGACAGCGAAAACACGGACAATTACGATGCCTCCCAAGAGAACGGCGGAGGTAAATCCGGTTCGCCGCTGTCGCAAGAAACGATGATTCACTCATTCCCCCGTCGAGGTATGCGCGTATGCGTTAGGATCGCTGATGAATGCCGCTATATTCCTAAATACGTCATTGTCGGCATTTTTCCCCATAAAAACATCCTGGTGGCCGTATCCCGGGATTTCCTGATAAAATACGTTTTTCATTCCTTTCGCCCTCATCCAGTTGAAGGTCGCTTTGTTCGATCCCGGAAAAATTCTGTTATTCGTGCCGGAAATAAGCAGCATGGGAGTTGTTACGGTTCCATGATGCGGCAGGTATTCATCGGGGAGCTCGTCATAGAGCGGATTGCCGAGATTGTATTTGACAGCCCTGCCCGCCTTCACCATCGTTTGTAGGTGACGGTAATAGTGGATGCCCGTCGGGCCGAAAAGATCGCCGAGGCGGTCGTGGGTTCGGGGATCAAGGTTCCCGTGCATGTACGCCGCCGGCCTGCCCGTTCCCCACATGAAACTGATCATATGGCATGAAGAATTGTCGCATTCCTTATGGAACCGATCGACAATAGAGGCGATTATCTTACCCTTTGTAAGACCCGGATCGTCGCGCCAGCACGGATCGATATAGGGCAATCCGGCAATATATTCCATGAAAAACGGCGCCGCCGCCAGTTTTACTTTCGACCACCGGTCGACCCTCGGATGCAGCGATACGCTGTTTGCGACTATGCTGCGGATTTCCCCCGCTTTCCCGGCAAAAAGGCTCATCATGAACGATACCGATCCAAGGCAGTGGCATACGACGTTAATGGAAACACCATCTCCCAGCGCGCCTCTTATTAACCGTAATGCTGCCGGTATATCGTAAAGCGCCACATCATCCAGCGTATAGCGGTGCCGTTTGAAATTATATACAAAGCGATTGCTCATCCTGCAGTCCAGACACCACACGTCCTTGTACCCGCTGTCCAGAAGGCTGCTGACCAGATTCTTGTGCTCCGGCATGATGAACATGTCGGAAGAAGAGGTCAGGCCGTGAATGAGCAGTACGATGTTGTCGCTTTCTTTCACGGTAAACCTGGTCAATGTCAATCCGATATTGTCTTCCGTCTGGAACGGATGGGTTGCAACGGCTATGCCGGGATGCCGCTCGGTAATGCCTTTGGTGGTGTAAAGGGGGATCGCGCGAATTCGGCGCCTCGGCGCAGGTCCGGCGGCAACGCACCGATCCTGCAATTTCCTGCCGAAATGAAGGAGCGCGCCCCCTCCGTTACGAAGATACGATTCCTTTGAATAGCGACTCAATAACTGCTGCATGAAATCCGAAAACGATGCCTGTATCATCCCTGCGGAAAGAAGCCGATTTTTTTTTAGTATCCTTTCCTTTAACGCTCCTTCATAGAGCACCGCATAAAGAAGAATGGAATCCTCCCAGAGTCGGGCGCCGTTTTCCGATCCGATTTCGCTGAAAGCAATCAACGTTTCCTTTTCGCCGTTGAAGGTAATTCGGTATTCCATCAGACGACCTTCTGATGCGCCTGATTTTGTAAATAACAACCACTCCTGGTCTTCAAAAGAGTGTTTTTCATCGACGTTACAACCGTTTCGCGCAATATATCCGTTTACCTTGATTGTTTTTTCCCGATGTTTCATTACCGCATCGAGGTCCTCGATCATCGCCTCGGTATGAACAACGTAACGATGCCGGTTGTTTATGTCTTCAAAGCAGCGTGTACAGAGATTTTTGATTTTTTCGCCAAACAGCTCCATACCGGTTGCAGGCGAATCGGCATCTTCACTGCCAACCCGGCTCAAGTACCCTGCAAGAACATTTTCAACGGAAAAGCTATGTGAATCGGCAGCCATCCGGGACCCCCATTTCAGAAATGAATTTCATTAGGACGATTCCGGGATTAAACAGCAATATCATTTCTTTCCTGCATGCGGTTAATCGTTTCAAAACCATGATTATCAATTGCCGTCCGACGCATCACCGCCAGGCGTACCGCAGTATAAGAAATAGTAGAGCATAATGAGATTGAGCACCGGAATGAACATTAAAAAGCCCCACATCTTTGAATAACGCTCTTTGTTCGATCCATCGAACATCTTTTTAAGAGGATACATGACATACATGAAAAGAAGCGCCAGAAGGAACAGATCCTTAGGCTTTGCAAATATCTTTGCAAGCATGAATGACCGCCTTTCTTATCTTGAAAAACGAATAATAATTACATCGGTCGATATGATTCAATTCCCTTTCTTCTCCTTTCAAAGGGGAAGGCCCCGCCGATATATGGGCGGAGTTTCGTTTGAAATGATATGAAGCGCGGAATGGAGCGTATTCTTTCCCAGTCAAAAAAATCGCCCGTTTTACAATGCGGATCAGGAACGGATAATGATTTCGTGCTCACGATGTTCCCGCCACGGTTGATGGTGGAAAAAGTGATGTGGATAATATAAATCGGGCGGAGAAGGGGGGCAAACGGGAAGGATGAAGGCGAAAGAATGAAGGAAGAAGAAAATCGGATTCGGAGTGTCACTACCGTGATTGTAGGCGTAAGGGGTATTCGGTACTTCGTACCGTTGTTATTGTACCGCTTTCGGCACCGGAATCGAATGGGGCAATCGGAAGTATTGAAATGGCAGCAACAGAAGGGGGGAAAGGGATAGCGCAGTCGGCGAAGCCCGAGTGGGCGGCCTTCGCATCACCCTGCCGTGGCACACCCTTCCCGACGCTACGATTAACCGGATTGTATTTTTACTGTTGTCGTCGTCGGGAGCCGGGAGCGGCATTAGATGGTTGAGGAGCGGCGGTTGTTTATATGACTCTTTGGGTCGGGATGTATCGGGTGAGGGATGGGCGCTCCTATGCGACGCAACCGGTTCGACGAGGTTTTTAATTAACGGAATGATAGCAATTTTTGAACGGATTGAAAAAAAGACGCTACCTATATATGGGAATTGCAGGGCATGATATCTTTCGCCCGTAGATCGGAATCGATAATGAGGCCGCTTTTTATCATGCAATCACTTGTATCGTTGGTCGGTGCGGCAGTCGCACAGGACATCGAAAGTATCGCCGGGCAGGTAAAGCGGAACTGCGAGCGTATCGAAATCTTCTCAGCCGATGCATACGTTTACGAGTACTATGGGTGAAGGGTGTCGCTTGCCAAGAGTATCGGTCGGTACTCGTATGAAAAACCATCGACGGTATCATTCGAAGTAGAGCGGGACAGCGTGATGGCGCCCTATGCCCGACTCAGCGGCTGCGTTTCGGATGTAACGAGGGGGTTGACCGACAATCCGATACTCTCGCCCTCGTGGGTCGATGCATGGAGCGATTCCACGGCGGCACTGGAAGCTTCGGACTCGACGGTTTTCATTATCACCCGCTCGTCGAACGACACCGTATTTCGGGATTCAATCGATGCCGCGCAGTTCGTCGTACGGGGCATCTCCATCTCTCTCTCGAACGGTTCGCTTTACTACAACGCGAGCTTTTCATGGGGATTTTTCAATGATACCATCCCGTATCTTGAAGCGGTGAAGATTTCCGCAATGACGGAATTTCAGCGCGGCGGCGTTGATTTTTTCAACATTTTCGTAAACGGCGCAAGCGGAGTTGCCGGAGATGACGGAGCGCGTTTCCGTTTTGCCGCCGGCATCACTATCCAAAAAATCGGCAATACGCTGCGTTTTCTTCTGCCGCCGGGCAGTATTGAAGCCACGCTGTACGATATGATCGGAAGAGAGCTGTATCACACCGAGTTTCCGCAGCAGTCCGGGCGGCCCGGTTTTTTCTGGGACGGCCGTACCCGTAACGGCCGGACGGTTGCGGCGGGACAATACGGCCTCGTCTGGAGCAGTGAGAGCCGGCGGAATGCGCACCGATTTTTCTTTGTAAAATAAGCGGTTCCAGGGCCCTCTCGATCACCATCAACCGGAAAGCCGCCATGTTTTTTGATAATGTCATATCGCTCGAAGCGTCTGTTACAGGCAATGTACTGCCGCCGCTCGAAACATTTCCCTGTCCCTACGATACGTCGGCGGCGAAAAGCGGCGTCATCCGTATCGTCTTCCCGGAATTTACCTGCGTCTGTCCGAAAACCGGATATCCCGATTTTGCATCAATCGGCGTCTGGTACCTGCCCGACCGCCTCTGTATCGAGCTGAAATCGTGGAAGCTGTATCTTAACGCATTCCGGATGGTCGGCGCATTTCATGAAGCCCTTACCCACCATCTCTATGCAACGCTGGAGGAGGTGCTTAAACCGGCATGGTTGCTGGTGGCGGGCGACTTTTTCCCACGGGGCAATGTCGACGCCACGGTCGTTTTCGAATCGCCGTCGTCCCGTCCGAAGGGGGTCGATCTGCTGATTGCGCCGCTCCGGGAGCGGACGCGCGGCTTTGACGGACATGAATAAACAGTAGGGTGACGGTTTCGCGCGATTTATTTTTACGATCCTTCTTGATGTACCACCGCAGCGAAAGGATCGTCATGCCGCAATCAGACCAGCAACAGACGCTTGTACTCATCAAACCCGATGCGCTGAAAAATTCGCTTACGGGGTATGTGCTTTCCTATCTCTCCGAGTTCCATACCTCCCTGCGATTCGCAGGAGTAAAGATTGTCCACGTAACCGGGATGCTCGCCGAAGAGCACTATGCGGAACACCGCGGAAAGCTGTTTTACCCTTCGCTGATCGAGTATATCACGGGGGTTATTCACTATCCGGCGACTCCCGAACGCCGGCGGGTGATCGCCATTGTCTATCAGGGAAGCGACGCCGTCCGTAAGATACGCGACATTGCGGGCCCTACCAATCCTCTCATCGCGCGCGAAACGAAGCCGGGATGCATCCGCGCGCTCGGCACCCTCGCCCCCATCAAGGACGGAAAGGGCGCCACGATCGGCGAGCGGATGGATAACCTGATCCATGCGTCCGCGACTCTCGCCGATGCGGAACGGGAGATCAAGCTCTGGTTCAAACCGCATGATATACCGCCCTCCATGCACCCCTACGCGACCGCCGCGTGCGGGGAGCATTATTACTTTTCAAAAGGAAAATTGACGACACGCTATTCCGGCGGATCGATATGCGTCCTCGCCCCCGGCAATGTCGCGTGGAAATCCGATCTTGAGGCGCTTACGCTCATCGCCGGGGGGAGCACGGCCTCCGTTTCGCTCGAAACGGTCGTCGCGAAATACCTGGTCAATGAAGAGAAGGAAAATCCGTAGACAGGCGCGAAGAGCAACCGTTCGTCATCCGTCTACTCTTTTTCGAGACGCCTCATCTCCTTTTTCGCTTCTCCTGCCGCAGGGGAGAGGAGGTGGAGGGTGTGTAATTCTGCCTGAAAAGCGGCGGCGTCCTATCTCAGGCCAGCCTCACTGCGGATCGCATCGACCATATCAATCTTCTCCCAGGTGAAATCGGGGAGTTCGCGTCCGAAATGGCCGTTGCGGGCCGTTTCGCGGAAAATGGGGCGTTTTAGATTCAAACGTGAAATGATGCTTTTCGGACGAAGGTCGAAGAGTTTATTGATGAGTGCTGCGATTCTTTCGTCGGGAATTTTACCGGTGCCTTCGGTGTAGACATGGACCGAGAGCGGTTTCGCCACCCCGATGGCATAGGAGAGCTGTATCTCGCAATGGGTCGCCACTCCTGCGGCAACGATGTTTTTCGCGGCCCAGCGTGCCGCATATGCGGCGCTGCGGTCGACTTTCGAAGGATCTTTTCCGGAAAATGCGCCGCCGCCGTGAGCGCCGTAACCGCCGTACGTATCGACGATGATTTTGCGTCCCGTGACGCCGCTGTCTCCGTGCGGACCTCCGATGACGAACCGTCCGGTGGGATTGATATGATAAATGGTCCTTTCATCAAGAAGCTTTGGGGGAATGACCTTTTTAATAATCTTTTCGATAAGGTCCTTTCTGATGGTGTCGTACTCGACATCGGGACCGTGCTGGGATGAGAGAACGACGGTATCGATCCGTAACGGCGTCAAACCGTCGTATTCAACGGTTACCTGCGATTTGCCGTCCGGACGGAGGTAGGGGAGCCTTTTTTTCTCGCGGGCAACGGTCAGTTCTTCGACGAGCCGATGGGCATAATAGATGCCCAGAGGCATGTAGACGCCGGTCTCATTGTTCGCATACCCGAACATGATGCCCTGATCGCCGGCGCCCTGCTCCTCATGAAGCCCCTTACCTTCAGACACCCCCTGTGAAATATCGGGAGACTGCTGATGGACCGAGACAAGAATGCCGCAGCTGTTCGCATCAAAACCGAGTGCCGGATCGTTGTACCCGATTTCACTGATGGTCTTTCGCGCAACGGATTGGAGATCCACCACGGCGGTACTGGTGATTTCACCGGCAATCACGACGAGACCGGTGGTCACCAGTGTTTCACAGGCGACTCGTGAGTCGGGATCCTGCGCCAGCATCGCATCGAGAACCGCATCGGAAATCTGATCGCATACTTTGTCCGGATGGCCCTGGGAGACGCTTTCTGAAGTAAAAAACCGCTGCATTGCTCCTCCTTGAAGGTAAGGCGAGAAACCTGTACCGTAGAAAAAAGATCAAAAAAATACATAATAGCGGTTGAAAAGGCCAACCGATTTTTCAAACAGTATGAGGTTGAGATCAACAGGAAAGACAGCGGTCGTAAAATGAAGCGACATGAGTCATCTAACCGGAATTCCCGTTATGCTTCCGCATTTCCCGTTCCAGTTTCTGCAGTTCATCGGACGAAAAAAGTTTTTTTTCAATGAAATAGCGTCCAATCCGGCAATCATATTTTTCCTGGGCTTTGACGAGGGCCGCGATGACGTGATCGGAGAGAAGCTTCTGTGCGCGGGCCACCCGGCCGAAACATTCACCGTTTTTCACTTGAACGATGATTCGCGCGAATTTGTCGGGCGTCAACTTTCCGATCTGCATTGCCATCTGGCCGATGAGCGGGCGGCGCTCTTTCTGCCATGCGATCGATTCCATGACGTGGTAGTAACTGATCAATCCGCGGTAATAAAGAAAAGTGCCGAAGCGGAGCCTGCGCGGCGGAACGGCGCCGCTGAAATAGATCTCCTTCTTCGATAAAACCGTCAAACGCCGCGCTGAGAGCGTTTTCGCGGCATCCGTGTTGGGGAAAAGATAGGAACATCCGTCGGCGGATGCGTCGGTATGATTATCCAGGCTCAGGATCACTTCAATATTATGCCGTTTGATATACTCGGTAAGAATGGCGTAGCTGTCAAGATAGTCTTTGATTTGATCCGCCGGAAGAATGATCTGCCTTCTGTCGGTGGTTTCGTGAAGCTTTTTTGCGAGGGCGATTTTTACATCTTCCACTCGCAATGCCGGTATTATTCCATGCGCCAGAAACGGTTGAATTTTAAAAAGATTTCTGCATGCGGTGACTGCATTCGGGGGATTCATTGCACGATCTCCAGTACTGTTGTGCAAAATACAATGCCGCCGTCACCGCAGGAAAGGCGCAACAATTACCGGAAGGCCGACCGTTTTCGGGCGAACTCGGGAAAACGGAGACGACGGCACAAAAATGTCGGTATGGCACAAAAATGTTACGGCCGTTTTTAAGAAGCGGTGAGTTGCACCGAACAGAGAATGAAATTTCAGCGTTCCTGTCTGGCACGGATTTTGTAGTGTTGTAGTGCTCTGTTTTATATGGCAATGAGTTTCCGTGGCCGCCGGGATAAGCAGAAAGGTTTTTTATGAACAACCGAATGGAAGTGACCCAGAGAATCGAACCGGTTTCATTGGGAAAAAAAGAAAAGCCGGAACCGGTGTCGATGTATTTCGGTGAAAACACCTTCAGCGAATCGACAATGCGGAAAATGTTCTCTGAAAAAACGTTTAAAGCATTTAAAAGATGGCAGGAAGAGGGAGAGGTGATTACCGCCGCACAGGCCGACGAGATCGCCCAGGCGATGAAAGAGTGGGCTATGGCCAAGGGGGCGACCGCCTATACCCATTGGTTTCAGCCGATGACCGGTCTGACGGCGGAAAAACACGATGCGTTTATTTCCATCGGCACATCGGGAAACGTAATAGAAAAATTCACCGGCAGCCGTCTTATTCAGGGGGAGCCTGATGCCTCTTCATTCCCCTCAGGCGGTATCCGGGCAACGTTCGAGGCGCGGGGGTATACTGCCTGGGATCCCTCTTCGCCGGCATTCATCACTGAAGTCGAAAACGGGAAAACGCTCTGTGTCCCGACGATTTTCATCTCATATACCGGTGAAGCGCTCGACAAAAAACTGCCGCTGTTGCGAAGCGAGGTCGCCCTCAGCAAGAGCGTTGTGGAGCTGTTGAAACTCTTCGGACATGGCGATGTAAAGAGCGCCTGCTCAACCTGCGGACCTGAGCAGGAGTATTTTCTCATCGATGAGGCTTACTACCGCCTGCGACCCGACCTGATTCTTACCGGCCGTACGCTCGTGGGAGCGTCGTCGCCGAAAGGTCAACAGCTCGAAGACCAGTATTTCGGATCGATTAAAGAGCGGGTTCTCAATTACATGCTCGAGGTCGAGGAAGAGGCCTACAAGCTGGGAATTCCGGTAGCGACCCGTCACAACGAAGTAGCGCCGCATCAGTATGAATTTGCGCCCGTTTTTGAACGGTCGAACCTCGCAGCCGACCACAACCAGCTGCTTATGGACATCATGAAAAAAGTCGCCCGCCGCCACGGTCTGGTCTGCCTGCTCCACGAGAAACCGTTCGCCGGCGTGAACGGCAGCGGGAAACACCTCAACTGGTCGATCGCCGATGATAGAGGAAACAACCTCCTCAACCCCGGCGACACGCCCGAAGAGAATCTGCTCTTTCTGACCATGCTCTGCAGCGTCATCTACGCCGTTTACACCCACGGCGACCTGCTGCGCGGCGCGGTCGCTTTTGCGGGTAACGAACACCGTCTCGGCGCCAACGAAGCGCCTCCGGCGATTATAAGCGTGTTTCTCGGCGAACATCTGATCAAAATCGTCGATATGATCGAAAGCGGCAAGATGGCGAAGGCGAAAAAACAGGATCTGGTCGACCTCGGGGTAAAACTGCTCCCGAAATTCCTGCGCGACAGCACCGACCGCAACCGGACCTCGCCGTTTGCGTTTACCGGCAATAAATTCGAATTCCGCGCGCTCGGGAGTTCGATGAACATTTCGACCGCCATCGCGGTGGTGAACACGATCGCGGCCGATGCGATCCAGATCGTCGGCGAGCGTATCGTGGCGGAGAAAAAACAGGCCGACAGTTTCAGCGCCGCAGTGCTCAAAGCGCTCTCCGGCGTCATCAAGGAGGCGCGCCCGATCCTTTTCGAAGGGAACAACTACGCCGAAGAGTGGATCAAGGAGGCTGAAAAGCGGGGCTTGCCCAATATCGTTTCTTCGGCCGAGGCGCTCAGGGCATTTGTAACGCCAAAAGCGATCGACCTCTTCGAGCGGCAGGGCGTTTTTACCAGAATCGAACTGCAGGCCCGCTATGTGATCTGGCTCGAAATGTACGAGAAGGTCATCGATATAGAGGCGCGCACCCTCATGGAGATGGTCAACACGCAGGTGCTGCCCGGTGCGTACGAATACCAGAACGATATAGCCGGCGGATTTGAGATCGTAAGCGACGTCGCCGCGGCGGGCAGGGTCGATCTGGTTTCCGGGGTGATTGACGACAGGAAAGAGCTGCTCGAATCGATCAGCGCCGATATTTATTATGTCCGCAGGAATCTGCGGGAGGTGGCGAAGCTGCTCGAAAAAGCCGAAGCCATGGAGATTGAAAAACGGACCTTTTTCTTTTTCAACGAACTGAAACCGCAGATGGCGCATGTACGCAAGCATGTCGATGCGCTGGAAAAGGTGATGCCCGACCATCTGTGGAATCTGCCGAAATATCGCGAGATGTTGTTTATTTCCTGATCGGAAGCAGTCGTTCGGGAAGTAGTGCGGGCGGTCCCTGCGGGGGCCGCTTTTTTATGGTGCGAGGGCACTACTGCCCGGATCGGAAGGGGAGCGGACTGATTCCGGAAACCGGATTTCCGTTTATTTACCTTATTTATGTTATAATTAATTGAATACCCGACCCGCCATTTTATTTCTATAAGGAGAACGGTATGCCAAGCACGCGCAAGAGGGATGCTTTAATCCGTTTTTTTCACCATTTTACTGGGGAATCCGGTACGGCGATACTCTTCGTGCTGGTAGTGGCGGTGATATGCAGTCTTGTCGTGGGGGCGGTATCGTTCGCCAGCCGCTTTACCGTAAAAAAAAGCGGCATGAGAAGGGAAAAAGTCGCCGCACTCAATATTGCGGAAGCAGGCAAGGAGCGTTTTTACGCTAAATTGCTTCATGAAGATTTCAATCCTTCCTCCAATGCCGATACATGCATTTATGACAATGAATCATTCGGTGACGGCTTCTATTCGGTACGCTGCAGTACCGGAGCAGATCCAACAATGATGACCATTCGGGCGCTGGGGAAAGAGGGCGCCAATACCGTCAACCTCGAAATACTTGCCGCCAAGCGGCGAAGCATTCCGATCCCCGGAATGGCGGAACGGCTGCCGGGAACGATTATGGCGCGTGCGAATGTCGACCTGAAAGGAAACATTGATGTCGACGGAAGGGACTATGATTCCCTGAACAACCTGGTTGGCCCGGGACAGTATGGCGTATATACCTGTCTTTCAATGGATATTAATGGAAGCGCGGCGGTAGGCGGCAATAATGTCGCACCAGTTGATAAAAAGGATATTGACCCGGTGCGCAGCACCGTTTGTTATGAAAATGCCGCTATCGTCCCGGAGCTCGCCTCGCCCGAAGCGTTTTTGGGATTGCCAGACGGGAGTCTTGATGATTATAAAATCCCACCGGAAGATTTTTCCGTCCCCTTTAAGGGACTCATCTATGTTACCGGGAGTATAGGTCCCGTACATTTCGGTGAATCCCGCGGAATTCTCATCGTTCACAATGCAACGAATACGGCGACTCTCCAGATCAATCAGGGAAATTTCAAGGGACTCATCATCTGCGACGTGATGGATAAAATCAATGGGGTTGCTGAAATAATCGGTGCGGTCGTCACTCTATCAACCACGACGGCCTCCACCTTCGGCAATGGAGATGCCGATCTGCATTACAGCGCACAGGTACTTGACAATCTCAATGCCTACTGTGAAAATCTCCGTTGGAGGATCGAAGAACTCTCCTGGCGGGAAGTATTGTAATATCGGGAAAAAAGCGTCGAACGGCTCTCGCAGTCGCTTTACCACCGTTTAGGGGACATTCTTCCCTTGATTAATCGATACCGTTCACGATCCCTGCCTGCATTTCCGAAGATATGCGAGGTAGGGGCGCCGCTTTGTCGATGGGAGCGTTTATCGTCACGCCATGGTAGACGGGCTTCTCATCGTTAACTATTTTTATTACACCGGATTACTGTCGATGAAAGGAAGAGTAAACGATGAAAAAAGCAGTGATGACCGTTTTCCTTTTCGCGACGACTCTTTTTGCCGGTTTCGAATATTCCGTCATTTCGCTGTCGGGCGGATGTGCGCTCTATGCGGGAGCGCATGCGGGTGATATGTATCCGGGTGTGCATGGAGTGCTCGAAACGAGCACCGCTATGAACGACTATTTCGGCGGCGGGCTTCATCTGGATTATACCTGGTTTGCCGGAAAAACGGCTTCGGCGGAGAATGGAAAGTCGGGATATCATTTCCTCTCCATTGCGCCCGTATCGAAAGGATACCTGAACCTCAACGAAAATGCGCGCGCATTCATAGAATTTGATCCTGGTTTGGTTTTGGTGATATCGTATTTTCCGGCTGAAGACCGGACGACCGATTTCTCGTTCATTACCCGTTACGGCCAAACCTACGGTATTGGAATGAATCTGAAAGAGCTGATTTTCGGCGTTAAATTACAACAGGTTTTTTTCCGAAAACATCACCCTCATGAACTATGGTTCGTCTTTTATCTTGGCTATGCGGGGTTATGACGGCCGCACGGGTTGTTTTTCGGCGTAACGAAAAGCTTCAACATCACTCCAATGGCATGGAATCACCTGCGGTGATACGAATCATGGTCGAAACGGCTTTGAAAAATTATCTTGATGAGCTTATTTTCTCGCGTCGTGCGTCGTATAGAGGTGATTGAATTGTAAACGACACCTCTTTGAAGGAGTTGAGTATGAAACCGCAACGGGCAACCATAGTGAAAAAGCTTGTCCTCCTCACTGCAATTGCAGCGTTTGTTCCGACGGCATCACCGGTATTTTCCGCCGGTAAGAACACTAAGGGCCGCCATCAGATCAAGCCGGAGCGACGCGATCACCGGGGGCCCGTTCGTCAACGTGTTCAACGACATGCTCCCCCTGCACCGCGGCACTATCCCTGTTACTCATACCGGCATGGCCGCTTTTACCGCTGGGGACCGCTGGGCCGTGTGGTTGTTCCCGCACCCTTTGGGAAGATCGTTCTTTCGCTTCCCGGGGCATATCGAACACTCCGTATCGGGCCGCGCTTCTATTATCACTGCAACGGCGTTTATTATACGCGTCATGCTCACGGTTACAAGGTGGTGACGGCGCCCCGGATCCGGTTTCTTCCGTACCCCGCACGACGTATGGTGATCGGCGGCGATGTTTTCTTTTTGTATAACGATGTCTACTACTGCTACCGGGACGGGTTTTACGAGGCATGCGAGCCGCCGGCAATGGCCGAAACGGGCGAGGGAAAAACCGCAACGGTCATGGTGGAAAACAGCAACGGCTCCCGCACGCCGGTGGAACTTGAGCCCTTGGGCGGCAATCAGTGGAAGGGCCCCCGAGGGGAGATTTACGACGGGCTGCCGAGTAACGAGCAGTTGAGGGAAGGGTACGGATTCTGATACAAGCTCCCCTTCATGATCATGAATGGTTGGGATAGGCCGGAGAGCGGTTTTTCCGGCTTTTTTCATGCATACTTTCGGAGGCGGCCAATGACGCGTCGCCGGACATCGCGCGCATCCCGGAAACGATACTTTTGTTTTTTTTTCGACGGTTATGCGGCCGGGTGCTTGCCGGAGGTTCCTTGAAGTATTTTTCGTTTTCAAAAAAGGTGGGTGGTTGATGGGTCGGATGCGTCGCTGGAATATACCGATCGTTTTATCAACAGCGGCTATGTGATGTGCGCAGGTGAAAGCAAGAGTCCGTCCCGACCTCACCCGGCAAAAAATAATGAATCGTTATTTCGGAGAAGGCATGAAGGGAAGAGTGCTGATCATTGACGGCGAACCGGAAGTGCGGCGGAATCTTACCACAGGTTTGGCGCAGCACGGTTACATCGCGGCGGCCTGTCCCGACGGGATCTCCGCGATCCATGAATTAAGCGATTCCCGTCAAAAGGGCATAGCCTACCATTATTGTATTATCGCCGTTTTCCTGCCCGACATCAATGGAATGATGATGGTGAAGGTCGTTAAAAGCCGATACCCCGGTCTTCCCGTGCTGGTGATCAGGTCGTTCGGCGACGAGCGGCTGCAATCGGCGGCGCTTTCGGAATACAACACGGGATATCTTGACAAACCGTTCGAGATCCCGGAGCTGGTGGCGTCGCTCGAGAAACTGTCGGGCGGAGCGACGACGCTCGTCGCTCCGGAGATACGCGCCGGCGTGGAGCCGCCGGCCGCCCTTGCGGAGCAGGTCGGCGCCTATATGACGATTCGGATCATCGATCCGGAAAAGAGCGGGGAAATCTTCAATGCTATTTACAATATGGAAGGCGTGCAGTCATGCGATGCGGTGCTGGGCGGTATCGATATTGTCGTTCGCGCTCAAGCCGCTTCGCCGGAGGGAATAAATATACTTTTTGAACGGATCCGTTCGTTGCCGCTCGTTGAGGTGTCGTTGATGGCGCCGGTGCGGCGGCCCAAGCTCGACCGGGATGTCGAAGCGTTCATCGACATCTACCGGCAGGCGGTAAAAAGGCCGCAACGTGAAAACGTTCACGGCATGACCGGCCAAAGCAGCTACCTCATCATCGATATCGATAAAAAATCGATCCAGAGGATATTCACCACGGTCTTTTTTATCGATGAGGTGATCTCCTGCGACGTCATCGATGACGGGAAAAAACTCGTCGGCATGATAACTTCACAGAGGGCAATAGGAACAACGCCGCTTACGGTCAAAAAACTCAAAGAGATCGATGGCGTATTGCGTGTCAGGGAGGCGAAAGTCATCCGTTTGCTCGATAACGAGCGGATGGGGGAAGACGGGTGTGCACACGGGCAGGGGTATAACGGCGTGAAATGCACTTAAAAACTTCGGGGGAATATGAAATGAATTCAACCGTTCGGAACCGCGGCGGCGTTACCGAAGATTTCAACTTCCGGCTCTGGCGTTATGGAGGGACGGGGGGTGATTTGATTCCGTTGCTGCAGGCGGCCCAGGATCGCTACGGGTATATTCCGCGCCAGTCGATTTCTCATATCGCCATTGCCGCGGGCATACCGGAAGCGACCATATACGGCGTCATCACGTTTTACAATCAATTCCGGCTGAAACCGATGGGGAAAAACATCATCCGGCTTTGTGACGGCACCGCATGCCATGTGTCCGGTTCCTCGATGCTGGCCGACACCATAGAGGATGAGCTGGGCATCGGGATCAACGACACCACCGAGGACGGCCTCTTCACGCTGTGCGGAGTCGCGTGCCTGGGTTGCTGTTCGCTTGCTCCGGTCATTATGGTCAACGACCGGACCTACGGCCGGCTTACACCCGCTTCATTGCGCAAGCTGTTGCGGAGTCTGCGCAGCGGTGCGCAGGCGGTATAGGCAGTGTTGCATAGCAAGGCGGATTTTTCATGAAGATCGTAACGGTGGGAATGGGAACGTGCGGCCTTTCCGCCGGCGCTCAGGCGGTCTACGATGCATGGAGCGACCGTTTGCCGAAAAAGCGCGGCGCATTCAGTCTGATGCCCGCCGGCTGCATCGGCATGTGCTACCGCGAACCGCTGGTGGAAATCAGAGACGGCGGCACCCGGACGATTTACGGCGACGTGACGCCGGAGCTCGTCGATGAAATTTACAAATGCCATATTCTGGGCGATGCGCCGCTGCGCGGTGCGGCGGTGCTCGAGATCGGCGCTGAAGGGGAGATGACCGGCGCCGAATCCTCCTTTTTCCGACTTCAGAAAAGAATCGTCCTGCGCAACTGCGGCCTGATCAATCCGGAATCGATAGAAGACAGCGAATCGCACGGGGGGTATCGGGCGCTCCGGAAGGCGCTGCTGCACATGTCGCCCGAGCACATTATCGCCGCGGTGGAGGAATCGGGGTTGCGGGGCCGCGGGGGAGCGGGATTCCCCACGGGCAAAAAATGGTCGTTCTGCGCTTCGCAGAAGAGTGACGTCAAATATGTCGTGTGCAATGCCGATGAGGGTGACCCCGGTGCGTTTATGGACCGCGCCGTCCTTGAATCCGATCCGCATGCGGTGCTTGAAGGCATGATTATATGCGGCAGGGCGATCGGAGCACACAACGGATACCTCTATTGCCGGGCGGAATATCCTCTGGCAATTAAACGGCTCAATCTCGCCATCCTGGCGGCACGGTCGAAAGGATACCTCGGTGAGGATATTCTCAACTCAGGGTTCGGTTTCGATATTGTCATCATGCAGGGGGCGGGGGCGTTCGTCTGCGGCGAGGAGACCGCGCTGTTCGCCTCCATCGAAGGCCGGCGGGGGATGCCCCGCATCCGGCCGCCCTTTCCTGCCGAGAAGGGAGTGTGGCGGAAACCGACGAACAACAACAATGTCGAAACCTATGCGAATGTCGGCTGGATTGTCGACCACGGCGCGAAGGAGTTTAAAAAACTGGGAACCGAGAAGAGCAGGGGTACCAAGGTATTCGCTCTTGCCGGTAAAGTCGTGCGCAGCGGTCTCGCCGAAGTTCCCATGGGGACTTCCATCAGCGATCTGGTGAACGCGGTAGGCGGCGGAATAAAGCAAGGCAGAAAATTCAAGGCGATACAGATCGGCGGCCCCTCAGGCGGCTGTATTCCAAGCTCAATGGCATCCACGCCGGTTGATTTTGAAAATATTCCGAAAACCGGGGCGATCATGGGATCCGGCGGCATGGTGGTGCT
>JAFGNB010000362.1 GCA_016927235.1 Chitinispirillaceae bacterium | reverse complement strand
TTCCCGGCATTTATAAATATTGAATAATTCATTTTCATCAGGAGACTGTTTTGATGCAAAAAAAACGATGGGTTCCCGGTGTCGACAACGCCCTGCAGTGTATTAACAGGCTGGAGGCGGAACATATGTGCAATGCCGTCGGTTTTTTACGCAGCGCCGCTTTCCGTTCGGATCCGATGAAAAGAAAAATTCTTGACGGATTGAAGGATATCATACTTGATAACGGGAAAAAACAGTATGCGTACGCCGAAGAAGATCCGGGGGAATCCGGCTTCCCGGAGCTCTATGTGCCCGGAGGCCTCAAACCCGGCCAGCGGGCGAACTACCGCCGGCTGCTTCGTGCCTCAACGATCGAGCAGGCAGCGATAAAGACCGTCCTGAGCATTATCGGCCCCGCGAAGCTGCTCGATCCGGGAGGCGGATGGCTTCCTCTCATCGATCGTTCCGGCATGCTCGGCCGGCTTGGAAACTGGCCTGCCCACATTGGAACGATGCACAAGCGCGGGGTTGACGCGGCCGCCGTGTTCACGGCGAAACACGGTGACGCGCCGATAGCTAAAATCAAGATATTCGGGCTCGGCGGCAGCGCCGCACCCCATGATATCGCGCGGGAAATAATCGCGAATAGAGAAAAATCAGCCTGTGAAATCGAAATCGTCCGCGCCGACAGCCCCCATGGTGACTTTACCGATGAGCATACCCTCGCCCTCTTCTGCTCCTTTTCCGGCGACACCGAGGAGACGCTGCACTGCTATGACCGCATAAGGCACCGGACGAATCTTATCGCCGCAATGGCCCGGGGCGGAAAACTGGAGAAAATGGCCCGGGAGGCGGGCATGCCGTTTATGAAGATTCCTTCCGAAAAAGGCGATCCGGCATACGTCATGCAGCCCCGGGAAAGCGTATGCCTGCAGTGCATCGCGACACTCCTATTCCTTGCGGCAATCGGGTTGAAGGCGGGGGCTGCGGGAGCATTGGAACCCCGTCTTATCGATGTTTCGCGCCTGGCCCGGCTGGTCGCCTCCTGGCGGAAACGATTCGGTCCGTCACGGAAATTCGATTATAATCCGGCGAAACGGCTCGCATTTTTCATGCTCTACGGGTTTCACTACACGGATGAACACCTGCCGGCCTTTTTTGATGTCTGGGATAAAAAAATCCCGTATGTGATCGGCGACTACCACCTTCGCGCGCTGGTACATGAAGCGGCGACGCAGTTGCGGGAGCGGTCGAAAATCTGCGCCGTCGAAGGCATCGCTCCTGAGGAACTGCACAATTCCGTTGAGGCGATACGCGCTGTTGTGGAATCTTCAGCCGCATCGCTGGAGAGAAATCCGTATGTCTATCTGTTTCTTGATTCCATTGATTCCGAACGGAGAATCGGTTTCCGGCTGGCGCAGACGCGGAATCTCGTTTTACGGAACAGGGGGGCCTATGCCGTGCTGAATGCCGAAGGGGAAACGGCTCTGGAGCGGGCGCTGTTTCTCACGTACTTCAATGCCCACATGACCACCTACGCCGCGGTGATCAACGGCTTCGACCCGTTGCCGGTGCCTACGATGAGTTGGATAAAGAAAGTCATGGCCGAATTGCCGCGAAACTGCGGCAAAGAAAAGGTATATGCGGAAAAAAAACACCGAACATTGGAATTGCGAAGGCAACCGGGGCATTTCACCCTCCGTAGCGGAATACCCGTTTAATTGGTATATTTGATCTGAAACTTTATTTTTTTCAGAGCACCCTCGCAGTGCGTTTTTCCACTAATAAGGCATGACGGCTGGCGGAAGGCAGTTATATCACATTTTATAAGGAGCTTTTAATGAGATTAAGCGCTTTGGTAATGATTTTAACTACAGCATTTTTTACCGTATCGGCTTCCGCTCCCGTGATTTCAGGCAGGGTAGTCGATAAAAATTCACAACCGATTGCCGACGCGACCGTCTCACTGAAAGTAAAAGGTGTGTCGGTAAAAAGTGATGCTGCGGGTACATTCGCACTTTCCACTGTCGCCATCACCTCCCCCATTGGCAGTGGGAATACTCAGAGAACCTTTTTCATCAAAGGCCGGAACCTTTTTTTCACCAATGAATTCTCCTGTCAGTTGAAAGTCGAACTTTTCGATATGAACGGAAAACGGGTGAGTGATGTTTTTAATCATTTTTTTGCGCAGGGGTCGTTTTCCTTATCGCTTTCCTCACTTATCACCTCGAGGAGCGCCGACGGGCTCTATATCGTCCGGATCAGCAAAGGCAACGAGATACACACCCTTCCCTTCAGTCTCTTGTGCAGCTTTGCGTGGGCGGGACTTTCCGGAGGCGATGCCGGGGAGCTGCTCGCAAAACAGCTGGCGACCGCTGACTCACTGATCGTTACCAAAGAAAAATATACTCCCTTTTCACGTGCAATCGACTCAGACTCCACCCAGGATGTCGGCGACATACAGCTGAGTCTGGCCTCTGATCCGGATGTGGAAATCGAACAAAAAGTCAATGAGCTGCTTGCTAAAATGACCAAGGAGGAGAAAATCGCCCAGACGGCCGAGGCGGTGGTCACTGCCGTCACTGCCGAAGAGGTGAAATCGAAAGGGTACGGCTCTGTGTTTAATGGCGGGGGCGCGCCTTTCGGGGGAAATACCAAAGATACCTGGGCATCCAATCTTGATGCCCTACACGAGGCGGCAAAACAGTCTAAAAACGGGATCCCTATTCTCTACGGTATTGATGCGGTCCACGGGGTCGCGACCATCGCAGGCGCAACGGTTTTTCCGCACAACATCGCCATGGGGTGTACGGGGGATACGGCCCTGGTGGCGAAAATGGCGAACATCACCGCAAAAGAGTGCCGGGCCGTCGGCATCAACCTCAATTTCGGTCCGGCCATTTCGGTGGTGAGAAACGAAAAATGGGGGCGTACCTACGAGGGGTACGGCGAGACGCCCGAGATCAACAGCCTGATGGCTGGCGCTTATGTACGCGGACTTCAGGGATACGGCGACATGAGCCGTCCCGATGCGGTCGCCGCCTGCGCGAAACATTTCATCGGCGACGGCGGGACGACCAACGGAGTCAACGGCGGGGTCACCAGTCTCTCCGAAGCGACCATGCGCGCCGTTCACCTTCCGCCGTATCAGGCGGCGGTCAGCCAACGGGTTTCATCGATCATGCCGTCGTACAATGCCTGGAACCGCGGCGGCACCGAATACCGCTGTACCAACGACAAGTTCTCTCTTACCGACATGCTCAAGACCGGCCTCACATGGGACGGTTTCTGCCTCTCTGACTGGGATGCCATTCCTCAGGCGGTAACTCCCGGGCAGGATGTTTATACCGCAGATAACGTCGGTAAAGCCGTTGCTGCGGGAATCGACATGGCAATGATTGCTCCCTTTTACAACTCATCCACGCCGGGGAAAAAGATAACCGACTATATGAGTTCACTTTCGCAGTCAATTCCGAGTCCGGTTTCAGAAGCCCGGCTTGATGATGCGGTCAGACGCATTCTACGCATTAAATACCGCCTCAATCTCTTCGAGAATGCAAAATCGAATGCTTCGCTGCGGGAGCAGTTCGGTTCCGCCGAACACCGGGCCGTCGCACGGGAGTGCGTCCGTAAATCGATTGTACTGCTTAAAAATGAAGGCAATGCGCTGCCGCTCAAGAAGACCGAAAAGGTCGTCGTGGCGGGGCCGTGGGCGAAAAGCCTGGGAGCGCAGTGCGGCGGCTGGACCATCAGCTGGCAGGGGGAGGTAAACAATCCGACGATCAGCGGCGGCACCACCATTCTTCAAGGCCTGCAGAATATCGGTTCGAGCAACGTGGTTTACGATGAAACGGGCAACAACCTCTCCAGCGGCGATAAAATCGTGCTCGTTATCGGCGAGGTGCCTTACGCGGAGGGCCAGGGCGATCACGGTCATACGAATCCGACACAGCCGTATCCGGATTGCCCCCAGTGCGACCTTTATAAAAACAAAGCGATGTCCATTATCCTGGCCGATTGTCCCAACGCCGATTTACTTGACAAATGTTTCAACAGCGGAAAACCGGTCGTCGTCGTTCTCATATCGGGACGCCCGATGATCATCACGCAGGAAATTGCCAAAGCCAAAGCCTTTGTGGCGGCCTGGCTGCCGGGCTCCGAAGGCGCCGGCATCGCCGACGTTCTTTTTGCCGAGAACGGCGCCGGTTTCACCGGAAAACTCACCCATACATGGCCGCGGACAATCGAACAGATCCCGATCAATACCGGTACGTCCTACAGTGATGAACAGAAAGGCGGCGGCGGGGATCCGCTCTTTCCGTACGGGCATGGGCTGAGCTACTGACCGGGCATCGGAGCCAGGGCACGGGAGTCGTGGGGCCCCCGCCGGTGTATATCCAATCACTCAGTCGCGGCGTTTTTTTTCGCCTTATTCAGCCATCAGCGGCGAAAGCTCCGTGAGTGAGCCGTTTGCCGGGAGCGCGACTGCGTGGCGCGAACGTTTTTTTACGGAACCCGTCGGCTTGCGCGGCATTGAAAACAGCGGTGGTGGTCATTATTTTATATATTTGTTGTTTATAAGCAATTATTTCAAGGAGTCATAATGATACAAAGGCAAAATCGGACAGTACTGTACCGCTTCCCGGCCATTTTCCTTCTTCTCGCCGCGTCGTTTTTCTTCTCCTGTGAAGATTCCCTGTATGCGGCATTTCTCGTCCCTGAAAAAACAAGGGAACTCACGGAGGTGCGCGACGGCGTCGAAGTGCATTTGCGGCTTACTCCCGCAAGCCTGCTCGAAGACGAATTGTATATAGTCAACAAATCGAGCGATACGGTGTACATAAACCCAAAGGAGATCTTTTACTCGCTGAGCGGAAGGAAGCTGAAGATTCCGCTCCAGGAGGATTATGACGGCGTCATTATGATGTTCAACTCCAAGGCGACGCTGGCGTGCAACGAGGCGACGTTTCCCTACAAATGCGTCGATGCGATAACCAATCGGAATAACGGGTTCGAAGGGAAAGGATTCTCCTTTCATGCCATAAAACCCGGCGAGGAACGCAAAGGATACATTTTTTTCGATTTCCCGACGCCGCTCAGGGATTCCCCGTATCAAGAGGGATTACTTCAGGAATTTGAGCGGCACTACCGAACACTGCGCGGCGAAATCAGCGTGGAGATGATTATCGGCAATAAGGTGGAGAACTTTGTCTTTCCCATTGAAGTAGGCCTTTACGACGACATAAAAAAGTCGCCGTTTGAAATACAATCCCTGATGCAATAGGCGGAGGTGCTTCGGGTGCGGCGTAACGGCGCACCCGATAGAATCAATCCCGAATGAGCCCGTTTACGAGTCGCTCTCTCCCTCCTTTAGCATCACCTCCGTTACGTTTCCCTGCGGCCCGGTATAGGTCGCTTCGATCACGCCGGCGCTGAAGCTGCCGACAAGGGTCGCCGTCTGGCCGTTGCGGTACTGTGCCGTCAGTTCGAACGATCCCGCAGTCGCTTTCTGGCCGTGGGGAACCGACGGATCAAAGGTGCAGTGGAAATCCATGCTGTCGAGCCTGCCGAACCTGAAGGACTTCGCAAGCAGCATCTCCATAAGCAGGTTATCCGATACGTCGCCGAAATCCTCTCCAGGATCGATGGTAAAGACCGCCCTGGCGGTGATTTCGCTGTCAACGACGGCCGGTGAATTGGTGGCGAAATGGACAAGCGCGATCTCTCCGATGCCGACGGTCGAATCGCCCGATTCATCGACGACCCAGACCCTGTTGAGGCGGCCGGTGATGAATTTCTCCTCAGCCGTAAAGCGTACGGTGCGCTCTTTTCCTTCGCCGTCACGTTCGATCCGGAGTGTTGCCCTGCCGTATTCCATCAACGGCTTCAATGGATTGTCTTTTTCAAAAAACCTGACGTCCACGGTTCCTTCGCCGGTTGCAGCGATGACGCCGTCGCCATCGGCATCTTCATAGAACGCATAGGCCAGCGTATCGTCATCCCGCATTTTAATCCATGATGCGCTGTAAATAAGGTTGTCTGCCTGTGCCGCAGTATCGGTTTCATCTCCGAAATCGTTATCGTCACCGGCCCCGACTTCTAAGGAGAGCAGGGCGGATTCACCCGCAGGATGGCCGACGACGTTTTTTGTGTACACCGTATGAACGGTAAACGCCACTTTTTGCGGGGCCGATGCACCATTGATAATGTCGTCACCGTCGCGATCTTCAATGGCATAATAGTCGATCGTACCGTTGGTGTGAACCATTGAACCGTGAAAACCGATGATCGACTCGTTGCCGTCGATACCGTCAAATACGGTCGCATCCATCATCATTTCAATAGTATCGTATCGGGTACCGAAAAGGACGGTGGTAGCGACGATAACTCTCACCTTGCCGTCAACAGTGTCGATAGTGAAACCGTCTGCCGTTGATTTTTTTCCCAAACCCTGCTGTGCATCCGCTGAAAACCGGGGAAGAGTGGACCGTTCGAGCAGATTCGACGGAGCGGGATTTTCCATGGAAAGCAGATTTCCGGCCGTCTGCGCCTCGCTGATCGACTGAAAGGTAATCGCTCCGACACCTTCGGGGGTTACCTCCACGTTATCCTCATCCTCTGTTTTAGAAGAGAAGGGATTGAGCGAACAACTTGTAAGGAAAAGCGCGCCCGCTAGGGCAGTGATTATAATTTTGAGACTTTTCATACTTCCTCCCGATTGAAGGGTTAATGGATAGCGCGCTATGATCAGAATATAGCGGGGTGAAAGGAAAAAATCAATAAAATATGAATATAATGATTACATAAATCGCTTAAAATGAGGTAAAATAGTTATAATTAGCTTTAATAATAAAACAATAATATAATTTATTGATTACGTTAATAAGCCTTGTCTTATCTCTCCTCGTTCTCTATTTACTGTTCTTAAGAGAAATCCGCTTATAAATGGTACGACCGTACTGCCTACCGAAGTTGTTAAGTTGTTTTTTCGGTTCAACGGGGCGGCGACTGAGGAGCAGCCATTTTCAGAATCAGAGCAACGTGATCGGCGCTCAGATGAAATTTACGGGATATTGCGGTAATATCGAGGCCATTACGCGACGCGTCGAGTATCTGATGTTCAATGGCGTCGGTTTCTGAAGCGTCATTAGGGGAGCACTGGGGTTGAACGGGCTGCGCCGCCGCGACAGCGGGTGTCGCATTGTGCTGAAAACTCTGCTGATTGTCGAGACGTTGCCGGAGTTGATTGATTGAACCGCTGTCGATAACCGGTGAAGGCGCAGAAGAGGGAGGCGGAGCTTCATATGCGGGATACGCCGCAACCGTTTTTACCCTTTTTTCCATGCCCTGTTTTTCGTGATCCCTGGAGGGGGCTCCCTGTTTTCGTTTTTGACGGTTCTGTTTCAGTCTCAGCGACCGGGCAATTCCAATGAACAGCATCAATCCGCTGAAGAGAGCAACAGCACCGGTAATGACGATGATCCAATCGAACGGATTCGTTGGCTTCTGGATGAACAACGGCAGGTTTCTTTTACCGGATGTCTTTGACGGGATGTTTGAAGCAGTCTGCAGGTTATCGCGCACCATGCGAAGCGAATCACGCAGCGAATCCTGCCGCTGCTCGATTTCGGCAATTGTCTCTCCTTTTCGCTTCAGGTTCTGTTTCAGCAGATCCAGGGAATCGATTTTTTGGGAGAGTATTCCCATACTGTTTACAAGGCGTGGCGGAGGATCGGTTCCTAATGCGGTGGAACTGAAGAGCCCTACGGATAAAAGCCCGAGCAGAGAGATTACATTTTGTAGGATAAATTGCTTTTTTATTTCATCCATGCTATGGATAAGATATATCTTGAATACTGCATGGTGCAATGCAATCCGGTACTACAGGCTGAAATAGGGTGAACGGGCACGAACTATTTTCATTCTCTGGCGTATTGCCAAGTTACGCACTTGATTGTATATTCCTTTAACTACCATCAACTGAAGCGTTCAAAATGGCAAAATTTGTTGTTTTTTATAACAATGAACTTCTTAAAACGTACGAGCTTGACGAGCCGGTCATCTCGATCGGCCGTTTGCCGGAGAATACCATTTCAATAGCCAATATGGGCGTCTCCCGGCGACATGTCAAGATCGAAGAGGACACCGATCGTTCCTATATTATTTTCGACCTCAATTCGCTCAATGGGACCTATGTCAACGGTAAACGCATCAAAAAAGCGCCATTGCATGACGGCGATAAAATATCGATCGGCAAATATACGATTCTTTATGAAGAGGCGGGAGGGAGTCACGCAGCTTCCTCACGTGCATCGGACGTTGAACCGGTAAAGCAGGCGGCGCGGGAATATCTCGGTTCCATCGATATGTCGTATGTCCACCGCACGACCGAACCGCACATGCGGGCGGTTACGGAAAAGGCCGTATCAGACCATGAAAAACATGGCGTTCACAGCGAGCTTTTTCAGGACAAAGAGAACGGCGGTGCCGTGCTTATAGAAACCAACAAGCACGTCGTCTATAAGCTCGATAAAAACTATCTTACCATGGGCAGCAGTGAAGAGGATGACATTTTCGTTTCGGGATTCATGGTGGGCGAGCATCAGGTTGCCATTGAGGTACAGTCCGACGGTATCCTGATCAGTACCAATAAACTCATGGGAAGACTCAAGATCAACGGAAAACCGAAGCGCCAGCATATCCTTCAGCACAAGGACAGAATTGAAGTCGGGTCCAGTACGTTCCGGTTCATGGAGAACGGATAACTGATGCGATATGC
>JAFGNB010000004.1 GCA_016927235.1 Chitinispirillaceae bacterium | reverse complement strand
CTACAACGAAGCCATGCGCCTCTATCTTGCCGGAAAATACTGGGAGGCGGGTTTCGCGTTTGGAAAGGTACTCTCCCTGTTCCCGAATTTTCATCTGAATGATAAGGCGAAGTGGTATCTGGGTGACAGCTATACCAAGCTGTATCTGAATGACCTTGCACGTGAAGTCTTCAAGGAGGCTCTTGAGGAGTATACCACCTCTGAAATGCGTTCCAAATATATTTATGGTTTGGAACGGCTCGATTATCGTGAAGGAAAACATGACGATGCGTTGAAAAACCATGCTTTTATTATCAATCTGTATCCTGAAAGCGATATTCGCGCCGATGCCGACTATATCGCCGGTCAGGTGCAGTTCCAGCGCAAAAATTATAATGTCGCTGAACAGCTTTTTGCCGGGATCAAGCCGGGAGATCCTTCGTATCTTTATGCCCAATATACGCTTGCAATTATTAATATCGAAAACAATAAAGAGCAAACCGCGATTCAGAATCTTACTACTATTATTAGTGATAGCACCCAGGAAGCTCCTGACCAGTTGCTGCAGGATGGAGCAAACCTGAAGCTTGGCCACCTTTATTTTGAAAGTGGAGATAAGCTGCGTCAGGCGGTAGAGGCATACCAGCGGGTGCCTTCAGGTTCGCCATTTCAGGATGAGGCCCTGCTCGGTACGGCGTGGGCATGGATGAAGGCTAATCGTCCTCCGGAGGCTGTTCAGTCGGTTGAACGGCTTATCTTTGACTATCCTCAGTCTCCGCTGATTCCGGAAGCGTATCTGGTTAAAGGATATGCGCTCATGTTGCTTAAGCGAAACGCCGAGGCGGTTAACACCCTTGAACAGTGCTTGAATGCGTGCAATCGCGATTTCGTTACCGAGGAAGCATTGCAGAAACGCAAGGCTCAATTCGAGGAGTATCTGGTAAAATACGCGCCATCCGCTGAAAAGATAAAGAAAAACGCAACGCGCAAACCGACCAACAAGACGCTTGAAGAGCGTCCTCAATTGGAAAAAGAGTTCCAGAAATATGCAAAAGAATCCCGGGATGTCTTTGCCTATACGCTGCTTGCCAAATCGCACGATCGCTTCTTCAAGCGCAAGGATGAAGTCGTTACCGATGCCCAGTATGCGCTTGCCAAGGCAACGGCCATGATGAAGTCAAAGACTGCCATTGATGGGATGCAGAAGACCAGGGAAGAAGAGAAAAAACTTGAAGAAGAAAAGATACGGCTCGAGGAAGAGCTGCGAAAACTGGAAGAAGGAAAAAATCAATAATATCAGCTGAATGGTGTGGTCCAGTGGTTTTGTTAATAAGGAGATGGTATCGATGCATACGTTTTTCCAACGGATAAGTGTTCATAGTCTTGTCTTGGCTTTTTTCGTTTCGCTTCTTTCTGTTTCGGCTTATGCCGCAAAGAGCGACGATGAAAAAAAGATGCAGGAAATTAAAAAGCGTCTTGAAGCGTTAGAGGTTAAAAAGGCAAAAGTCGCGATTGATGCGAACAAGGCCATGGAAAAAAGCAAGATGAGCGGCAAGAGCCTTGATGAAGTCATCGCTCGATGGGAAAAACTTCTTGTAGATTGTCAGGCCGGCAAGAAATCGCTTCGATGTGCCGACGCCATGTACAACCTTGGCAGCCTCTATTACGAAAAGTCCCGGGATGAATATATCAAGGCGCGGGAAGCGTATGAAACCGCGATGCAGGAGTACGACAGAAACCCGCGAGGACCGGAACCGGTCAACCCGGTGCCTGATTATTCAAAGTCGCTTTCAATGTACGAGACCCTTGCGCGTGACTATCAGGAGTTCAACAAGGTCAGCGAAGCGTATTACCAGATGGGCAATATCTATCTGCTTATGGGTGACCTCGACCGCTGCAAGCAGGTATATACAAAAATTGCGGAAGATTTTTCGCAAAGTCCGCGGGCATCAATGGCGCATTTCAAGCTTTCCGACCTCTGCTATCTCGATCATGACAACTCCTGCGCACTGAAACACCTGGAAAAGGTGAAGGAAAACGAAGTCGATCTTCAGACATGGGAAATGGTTCATTATCGAAAAGGTGAAATGTATTATAACGTCGGTGATTTCGATAAGGCGATAGAGCATTTCTATACCTATGTCGAACGATGTGATGCCGGTACCTATAAGAAGCGTGAGTTTCGTGATATGGCGCTGGAATTCATGGCTATCAGTTTTTCAGATATGCCGAATGGTGCGGAAGAGGCCATCAGATTTTTTAAAAAGGTCGGAAACAAATCGTATGAAGCGCAGGTTATGTACACCATCGGTATTAAAAACCGCATACATGGTCAGTGGGATGACGCGATTAAGTCGCTGCAGACGGCGCTTAAACGCTTTCCTTATTATGCAGATGCCCCAATCGGCCGTCAGATGCTCATTGAATGCTTCGTGGTAAAAAAGGAGCATGAAAAGGCAAACAATGAACGGATCAAGCTTGTTGATGATTATGGGCCCGGCAGCCAATGGTACGCCAAAAACTCCAATCGCAAGGATATCATCGAACGGTCCCGAAATGAAGTAAGGAAGGCGATCGCGTCCATTGCGATCTATTACCATGCCATTGCGCAGAAAAAGAAAGACAAATCAGCTTACGAAAAGGCGCTCAAGCGGTATCAGGATTTCTTTAAAGAATTTCCTGATGATAAATGGCGTGTGTATGAATTCAAGTATAATGTGGCGGAAATATACAATGCCCTGGGTGACTGCCAGAAGGCGGCGGAAAATTATGAGTATGTTGCTCAGCAGGACATGTCAAAATTTCCGGAGTATTCGGCTGAAATCGATACGCTGGGTATGGACCAGGATGAGGTCGAAAAATTAAAGAAAAATGCGGGAAAGGGACCGGTGCTCATCTCCCAGGAGGATGCCGGTTACAATGTCATTGTCGCGCTCGATGCCTGCCGTAAAAAAATGATCGCCTCCAAGGGGATTACCGACGAACAGGCGTATGCCCTGCCGGAAACGAAACGCCTGCTCGATTACGCTGAAAAATATCAGGTGAGATTCCCCAAAAGTACCAATGCCGCCGAAGTACTCTATATGGCAGGCAACATCCATTATTCGGCGAAATCCTATGATAACGCCATCCGCGTTTTCAAACAGGTAATAGACAACTACCCGTCGAGCAAAATACGTGATAAGTCTCTCCGTATGCTTGCCAACTGTTACTCAAGTTCAGGGCAGTATGAACAGGCCATGAGCATGTATCGTCTCCTGATTGAAAAACAGAAACCGGGTTCTCCGGAGCAGCTTGAAGTCATTGACCTGGCTGCGGGAGCGATGTATAAAAGGGCTGAATCCATCGAAAAATCCGGGGACAAGCTTGGCGCGGCGGAAGCCTATCAGAAAATATCGGAGCAGTTTCCCATGAGTAAAGTGGCGGACAGGGGATGGTTCCAGGCGGGAGTGTGTTTCGAGAGCCTGAAAAACAATAACAAGGCGGCTGAAATTTTTGAGGGGTTACCGGCAAAGTTCCCGAAATCGACGATCCGTGAAAAGGCGTTCTTGCGTGCCGCGGAAAATTATAAGACGGTCAACAATATCGAAAGAGCGGCCCAGGTATTTCAGACCGCGGCGAATACGATACCCAAGGCGGAATTTGCCATTCCCAGCCTTTCATCGGCGTCGGAGTGCTATCAGAAAATCGAGCAGTTTGAAATGGCGGGAAAAATGTTCGAGATTATTTATGAACGTTATTCCACCGATCCAAAAACGCCTCAGGCGCTGTATAATGCCGGTTTGATGTTTGAAAAAGGGAAACTCTACACCAATGCGATAAATGTGTATTTCACCCTTTCAAAACGGTTCCCTGAGTCTGAATATGCTTCCGAGGCATTCTTCTCGGCGGGTCTCTGTTATGAGAAAATGGGACAATATGCCGATATGGCCAACGTATTTGCCGAATATGCCCAGAAGTTTTCGAACGACCGTTATAAACAGGTCCAGGCCCGGGTAAAGGCCGGTAATGCTTATTTTAACATGGTCAATTACCCTGAAGCCGAAAAGAATTATCTGATGGCGGTATCGGTATACGAGAAATTCAGTAAAAGCAGCGATATCGATATCGGCAATGTTGCTGAGGCATACTATAAAATCGGAGAGATATATTACAATAAATTCAGCCAGATAAAGTTGGATGCAAAAAATGAACGGGCCATGAAAGATCTGGTGAAAAACAAGACAAAAGTTCTGGAAGAATCCGCGAAAAAATTTGCCAAAGCCATTGAAATCGGTGTTGAAGAGTGGACGATCAAAGCAACCTACATGATCGGTCAGGGTTTTGCCGATATGGCTGATGCGGTTTCAAATCAGACGCTTTTCGGTTCGGCCGAGCAGCGAATCGGCTCGAAGATTAAAATCCTCTCCAGTCTCGATAAGTATTATCAAAAAGCCCAGGAATATTTTTATAAAAACATAGAGTGGGCGCACAATCAGGACATCGGTGGTGAACATGTCGATAAATCGAACGACAAGTTCATGGAAATGATGTATCGTAAGGGCGATATAATGGAAGAAGTAGGACGGATACTTAAAAATGCACCCGTGCCCAAAGGCCTCTCTCCTGAGGAAGAGGAGGCATACCGGTCGGTGCTTGAAGAAAAATGGCTTGAGGCTCTTGATGCAGCCATGCCCCGTTACGAGGAGGCGGTAAGGGCGGCGAAAGATCTCGGTATCGCCCAGAACCAGTGGCTTGAAAAGGTAAAGGCACGAATAGCCGAGATTAATCCGGATTCAGATGTTTTAAAACTGGAAATTCAGCAATGGCAACCGAAACCGAAAACAGAAACTGCAGGATCTTCAAAAAGTGTTGGTAAGACCGGTCGTACCGCGCAGAAAAACGGTACGACTGAACGGGAGATGCGTCGGATTCAGAATGTGTTGAATATGAGTATTCCGGTATCAGACAAGGTAACACAGCTTAACCGTATCGAGATCGAAGCAAAGAGAAACATCGAACTTGAGGAAGAAAAAATCCGCGAATTAAAGCAAAAATTATAGTTCAACGTTTTTCAGAAAGTAGGGAAGAAAGGAGAATGCCCCCTATGTAATGAGAGAAAACACTTTCTGAGGAAAAAGACGGATAGTATATTTAGACGGCACTTAGATCTTTAACCCTATATACTTATTTTTTAGGAGGTTTGTCTTATGCAAATGATCAATTTTCTGCTCCTCGGTTTTCAGTCCGCAGCGGCCTTCATCATGTGGGTTCTTCTGTTCGTTGCCTTTATTGCGTTAGGACTTTTCATCGAGCGGTTTTATTATCTGTTCTTCAAGTGTGACTGGGGAACAGGAGCTTTCATGAGCACCATTTCGAAATATATCAAGGCTGGCGATTTCGACCGTGCTTCAAAGTATGCTGGTACGGTCACCACACCGCTTGCCAAAGGTGTGATGAGCGTGCTGATAAACAGGACCAAGGGGCCGAAGGCCATTAAAAAAGCTGTTGATGAAGTGTTCCTTTCCGAGGGGCCGCGTATCAAGAGAAACGTTTTCCTTCTGAATACCTTCGCCAACCTTGCGACCCTTATCGGTCTTACCGGTACGATTTATGGCACGATGGAATGTTTCGATGCCATTGCGAACGCTCCGGCGGCGCAGAGAGCACAGCAGCTAGCCGCAGGTATTTCCATCACCATGTCCGCGACGCTTATGGGACTTCTGGTTGCCGTTCCCTGTATCATGGCGCATGGACTTTTAAGCGGGAAAGCCGATAAAATCGTGGAAGATATGGATGAAAAGACCACGAAGCTGATTAATGCGGTCGAGGAATAACAGGTTTTCTTCGCGAATTCTTTTTACGGTTTGGCGGATACCTGTATCCTTTCCCGCTGGACAATAAAAAGGTTGTAATGAATGGCATGGAAGTACCGTTTTATAAGAGGTGTTTTCAGTTACCTTTTAACCTGAAGTAATTACTTCAACAGGATCAGCTCATATGGGACAAATGGCAAGAAAAAAATCGGTTGAAGATTCCGAGGATATGTCGATCGATCTTAAGCCGTTTATCAACTTTCTGGTTGTGTTGATACCGGTGCTCATGCTTTCGTCGGAATTTGCAAAAATATCAATTATTAACCTCAAGCTACCCGAGGGCCGCGGGTCTAATACGGAGGAAGCACAGAAGGTCAGGCCGCTTGATGACGAATCGGACAAGCTTCTGCTGACGATGATTATCACCGATTCGGTGGTGACCATCGGCGCGAAAAACGGTTTCCTGCCCTCTTTGTTTTACAAGGAGTTTCATCATTATGTCGCCGCCGAAGACAGGAGGGTTGAGGTAACCGTTGAATACGATCCGAAAAACCCCGGGAAATCGGTAAAAAATCCGAAAACCGGAAAACCGTTCAAGTTAAGCGAGCGTCAGGAGATATTCCTTTATGTAGCGGATGAAAATTATCAGGTTCAGAAATGCCTCTATACCAAGGATGCCTTGATGCTTACTGACGCCGACGGCCGTCCCATGACGTCTGTTAAAACCGGTGACACCATCTGGCTGGTAACCAATCCTAGGAGGCAGGTCGTTATTACCGATCCGTCTCAGTATGAATTAAAGCCGCTCATGGCGTATGATGAGATGAAGAATCGTCTTATGAAAATCAAGGAACGTTACCGTGAGGCCCGCGATGCCGATGATATTATCATTGCCGCGGAAAACCAGGTGGCATACGATAAAATCGTTCAACTTATGGATGTCGCCAGGACTGCAGATTTTCCCAATATCTCAATCGCAAAACTCAGGGGTTAACTATGGCAGTGTCAAGAGGTAGAAATAAATTTTCAACACCGAAGTCGGCGGGTTTGATTATCACGTCACTTATCGATTTTTTCTCGATCGTGGTGGTCTACCTGATGAAAAGTTACTCTTCGGAAGGCAGTATTCTGACCAATGCGGACAACCTGGTGCTTCCAAACTCGTTTTCGACAATGAAGCCAAAGGAGATCCATGTTCAGATTGCCGCTACAACCGACATGGTGCTGGTAGACAACAATCCTGTTGTTCCGACGGAAGACGTCAGGAAAATACCCCAGGAAAACCCCAATCCGGTGGTTCCGCAACTTGAGCAGGCGCTTCAGAAAACAAAAAAACAGGAAGAGGACATGGTCAAGCTGGGGGCCATGAACGAAATGGAAGGTACTGCAACCATTCAAATAGATAAAAACGTGGAGTTCGACGTTCTTTATAAAATCATGCATACCTGCGCAATGGCTGGATATCTGAAAATGAATTTTGCAGTCATGGAAAGGGAACTGTAACAGTGAAATACAAAGTACTTATCAAAAAGTGTGATGACGCTGCCAAAGCCGTACGCATCGCGGGAGAAATTGCGCGATGGTCGGGAAGTGCGCTTGAGACGGTACTTACTACGCTCGTTACCAAACCCATCTGCGTTCGTCAGGAAGCGGATGAACAGGAGGCGCAGAAGATCAAGGCGCAATTCGAGGCGGTTGGTGCGGACGTGGTGCTTGTCGAAGTTCCCGGGGTCCAGAAAGCGGCAATCGCGCCAGTCGTGGTGGCATCTTCTGGCGATGGAGAAGATGAAGAAGATGAAGGGCGCACATTGAGCGACCAGGAGTACATGCAGGTTCTGAAAAGCCGTCCCGATATTTTCATCATTGAAAAAGATAAGAGGTTGCGTTACATTGAAATGGTGTCCATGCTCGTTGGCGTTATATTCGGATTCTGGTTGAGTACCATGGAAGTGGTCAAGGTCGCAACCGATTTTTACCAGAAGATCCCTGAAGAAAGAATAGCCAAACTCATGAGTAGCCAGGATCTTCCGGAAACCCTGAAAAAGCAGGAACAGGATGACAAGAAAAAAGAAGAGATTAAAACAGAGAAAACCGACGTAAAAAAATTGAAAGAGAGCAAGAGTAAAGGCGCCGGAGGGACAACGGGTGGAGGCGGTGATCCCCGTGCCCGTGTCACCAAGCAGGGAGTACTCGGTATTATCTCCGGACAGGTTAAAGGCAAGACGGTCGCATCAGCGGATCTTTTCGGCAAAGGCGGTTTTGCCACGGGAATCGATGCCATTCTTTCCGGGGTCGGCGGCCTCAAATCCGGCGGAGGTGGCGGAGCAGGACGAAAAGGAGCTGCGGGAATCGGATACGGAGCCGGTTATGGAAGCGGTTTCGGTGGCAGTGGCGCCGGCGGTATCGATGACCTTATCGGAGGGTTGATGGGCGGTGGCGAAGGTGGAGGCCTTGAACTTAAAAAGCGAGGATCGCTAAAAATTTCAGCGCCGGATTTTCTAAAAGGCGGCTCACTTACAGGCGGAAGAAGCAAGGCAAGTATCATGCGGGTCGTCATGCAGAATCTTGCGGCACTTCGTTACGCTTACAATAAAAGGCTTCGCGACAAACCAGGTCTTAAGGGGAAAATCACCGTAAAATTCGCCATCGATGAATTTGGGAAAGTGATTTTCTGCCAGGTGGTGGAATCAACAATGGCTGACCCCGAGCTTGAATCGGCAGTATCCGATAAAATAAAGCGGTGGGTTTTTGAAAAAATCGATAAACCGGGCGACGTAACTGAAGTCATATACCCCTTTGTTTTTTCTCAATAAAAGGGGTATTCATTCCTTGCTTTTTATGGCACGTGATTATAAGATTCTTATATTGCGTGCCATTCATCTTGGTACTATTCAAGGAATAAAGGAGTTAAGGATCACTCAATGTCAATGGGAGGAAGGATTATGAAAAAGATAGTGGCGGGTATTCTGCTGGCCGGGTGTTTTGTCAGCATTTATGCGACAGATGCACGGGTTATTACCATGGGCCGGCATGATAATTTTTTTATGGATGAAGTGAGTATCTTTAAAAATCCTGCTAATATCAACATTTATCCCAACATGGTATATGGTTCCTACGGCGAATACCGTCCGACGGCTTCGGACACCGGCCAATATGCGGCACTTAAACGGACCAATAGAGATCCGGCAAATCCGTTTTTCGGATCGATAGTTTCATACTCATTAAAGCAAAATTCTGAAAACAGAAACCAGTACCCCATGTTTTCTTTTGGGGCTATTTTCAACCGTCGTGACGAAATCCTCGATTTCATAACCCCGGGAACACAGAAGTACTGCGGTTCTGGAAATGATATCATGCGTGAACCGGCAGGGAAAATCGACCTTCTTGCCGGATATGTGCTTGAAAACGGTGCAATGCTTGGTGTTGGCAGCTATCTGGCGTTTCAGAGCGAAACCGAAGAGAGCAAAGTGCAGTATGAAACAAGCGTTTATAAGGGCAGCGCGGGCATCAACTGGCCGGTGGCAAAATCAACCAATCTTGAAGTTTCGGTCGTTGGTGGAATTCTCCGGGCTCTGGGAACGGATTATACCGGTCAGGCGGACGTCCTTATAGCAAACAACCGTTGGTTTTTAAAGGGTGATGCCAGACTTTTTTCCGCGCTCAGTATGATAAATGGTGATTTTGTCCCGCATCTCAGCGCTCAGCGGGTGACCCTTAAAGACGAAGGCGAGACTACCTATACCGATGTTGCTGGCGGTCTCGGTTTGAATGTCAATATCGATAAGGGGTTTTTCTGGGCGGGAGTGGAAGGCCTTTATAAAGACTATGTGAATGTCCGGGATACCAACACTACCGGTATCGGCGGCAGAGTGAGTTTCGGCATTGAACGCAGTATTTGGTGGGACTGGTTTGTCATCAGGGTCGGCGGTCAGAAAATACTGTACCTCACGGAAAGAAATTCACGAGGGATAACCAGGACGCTGTGGGAAGAGAACATCGCTGCGGACGCATCTGACAACGATTTGGTATCACTCGGGTTCGGATTGAATGTTGAAAACAGGCTGCGTATTGATTTCGTGGCAGCAGAAGATCTCGCTTATACGCTTACCAATTTTTTAAGCGGGCCGCAGCATCATCTTTTTACCAGAGTAAGCGCGACGTACAGCTTCTAAGTATCGAGTAAACATTTGTGACCATCAGACGGGTGATAGGTGTCTATCACCCGTTTTTTTATACCCGTTTCACTGTTGGGTGCTCGATAACGACATTGAACATCGATAACCGATATGATACGATAAAGAAGTTACTGGTACCCGTACCATGGTAAAAAGCCGGGCTTTTTCCGTAAACGCTGGAGATAAATTGCCCGACTCCTGTGTGGCGGTCCTGCCGTGAGAGCACGATACGTCGGAAACGGTGGTATTTCTTTAGCAGGTCTCATTATTATTCATGTTGCGCATGTTCACCAGCCATGATCTTCGGCCTGTTATGGCAACGGTATTCCTTTTTACCGGGATAGTTTCTTTCGCTTTTCCCTCGCCATCACTCCCCGTTGATATGCATCAATGGGCCCTGTCGGTGATAGAAAATATTCATAACGAGCGCTTCCGTGCTGCCGAAGAGGATGTTCGAAAAATAATAAAGAGGTACCCGAACCACCCAGCCGGTTATTTTTTTATGGCAGCGATTGTCGACTCGTGGATGTCAACATATCTTTCCGATTCCCGGGAGAATGAGTTTTTCCGGTTCTGTGAATTGACGGTTGAAAAAGGCGACAAGATGCTTAAAAAAGACCCGGAGGATCAGTGGGCGAAATTTTTCATCGGCGGCGCCGAAGGATACAAGGGCACTTTTGAAGCCCGGTTTGAACGATGGATCACCGCGTTCAGGTATGGCTGGAAAGGTGTTTCGATACTGGCGCAATTAAAAGACCGGAACAGTGATCTGATCGATATTTTATATGGAATCGGCTGCTATGAGTATTGGAGGAGCGCTCTTACGAAAAACCTGCGCTGGATGCCCGGTGTTGATGATAAAAGGGCCGACGGCATAGGGAAAATCAAAAAAGCCCTGGATTCGGGAATCTATACAAGAATCGCCGCATCAATCGCATTGATTGATATCTATTTAAATGAGAAATCGTACGCTTCCGCCCTGGCCATTGCGGATGAGGCGCTCGTAACCTACCCGCGATCACGAAACCTTCTTTTTGGAAAGGCGAAGGCGCTGTCAGGGATGGGTAACCACAATGACGCGGAAGGGGTTTTCAGGCAGGTTCTTGTGAGGGCGGAAAAGAATCCCGCCGAGGAACACGCTACCATTGCACTCTGCCACTATTGGATTGCAAAAACGCATCTGCACTCCGGCCGATTTGCCGAATGTGTTTCGGAGTGCGATCTCATGAAAAACTATCAATTCGACGACGATACGAAGAAACACCTTGTTAAATATTTTAATGAAATCGAAACGATAAAAAAGCAGGCGATAAGCGCCATCCATAACCAGCGGAGTGAAAAAACGGTTTCAAAAAAATGAAAAACGTCCCCTTCACACTCCCCGCGTGCATGGTATTTACTTCAACATGGTACCAATGTATTTTTTACACACTGAAAACGCCGGGATAGCTCAGTTGGTAGAGCAATTGATTCGTAATCAGTAGGTCGCCGGTTCGAGTCCGGCTCTCGGCTTTTTATTACCCGTTTTTGCTGTTGTAAATGGCGCCGCCTGCTTCCTTGTAACTTCCGAGGAGTTCCACCGCATCGCGCCTGCATACATCAACAACGGTCTCAATGCCGCGTTTTTTCAGCGCTCCGGTCCAGTCCGTTACTTTTGCCCCTTCGTCGAAACCCAGGGCGCGCGCGTCTTCATCGCGCGCGCCACATACCAGACGGGCGATGCCGGCCCAGGGAATCGCGCCAAGGCACATGGCGCATGGAGCCGTGCTGGTGACCAGCTCCACCGGCGGAAGCCCGCCTCCGCCAAGGTCGTAGGTATGGAGGATCGTTTGAGCGATCATGATCGCCACCATCTCCGCATGCAGCACCGAGCATTGAGAGGAAAGAACAAGGTTGACTCCCGGGGCCAGCAGGTTATGCGTGGTACCGTCGAAAATAGCGGCGCCGAAAGGACCACCGGTGCCTGTCCGGATGTTTTCTCCGGCAAGGCCGATGACAAAACGCATCCGACCCTCCATATTTTCAAAATCGGTGGTGTCCTGTTGTTCAATCCATGTGCCCACCCAGGCTGGAAGGGATATATGAATGTCGGGAAAGGGTGACGGCATGGCATGAACCTCAGTTTTTTCCAAATCGGTTATGAGATATCCGCTTTTTTGGAAGCCTGTTTACGGCAATCCCTTTCTTTCTTTCTGCCGGATACCCGATGGCGATTATGGAGAGTACCCTGAGATTGCCCGGCACGCCCGCCACCTTTCTGACAACCTCTTCGGACCACGACCCGTCGGCTGTTTTTCGGTTTCGGATCTGTATCCAGCAGGACCCGAGCCCAAGATCAAGCGCCGTCATCTGCAGCAGGATTGAGGCTATGGAGCAGTCTTCGATCCAGACATCCGATACCTTCTCGTCGCCGCATACGACAATACCGAGCGGCGCTTCTGCCAGGAATGCGGAACCGTGTGCCTTGCTTCCGGATAGTTGTTTCAGGAGTGCGATATCATCGACCACGATAATGTGCCACGGTCTAAGATCGCGGGATGACGGCGAGCGCAGCAGCGCCTCTTTGAGTCGCCGTACTGTCGCGGCAGGAATGGCTTTTTTTGCATACTTCCTGATACTGCGGCGTTTGCTGAGCAGGGTGATCATTGGTCATCCTCCGTGCCGATAAAATACAATCCGACAAGGGTCGGATTCACCGCAAAAAAAAATTCCGGATAGAAGATTTCACCGCCTGTCCCGCCGGGGAAGAAGGGCTTTGGTGAAGGGGTATCGGATAAGCAGGAGCGGCGCTATTCCTGATGTATGTTGCGCCGGTCGGACCGGGGTGTGTCGAAGCGCGCAGTGCCGGCAGATTGGTGCAGAGTCCGCCAGGCAAACCACTCCGGCCGACGGTACCGGGGGTGCATGCCCGAGCGCCATTGAAGACGCCGCCGTCCGGGAGTTGAGGGGTCGTGCATCGGCGGGACGCCCGATTGAAAGGGAATTTCCGGAGTCGTGGGAATGATCCTTCTTGATCCTTCTCATTTTTCTAACTATTTTGATACCCATGAAGCAAATCCAGCTCATCATGGACAGCCACGCGCTTGACCTGGCCATTACGCGCATCACCCACCAGATAGTAGAGCGCAACCGCGACCTCTCAAAGGTCGGTGTGGTCGGCATGCAGACGCGCGGGGTCTTCCTGGCCGAACGGATCAACAGGAAAATGAACGAAATGGAGCATGCCGCGCTGACCCCGGGCGTGCTCGACGTGAGCTTTTACCGTGACGACTACCGGAGGGCGCTGAAAAAACCGAACATAAAAGTCACCGATATTCCTTTTGACATTAACGGCATTAACGTCATCCTCGTGGATGACGTTCTTTTTACCGGCAGGACCGTCCGCGCGGCGCTCGACGCGCTCATGGATTTCGGCAGGCCGAAAACCATTCAGCTTGCCGTCATCATCGACCGGGGCAACCGCGAACTGCCGATCCAGGCAGACTATACCGGTACGGTTGTCAAGACCCTTCCCAACCAGGAAGTGAACCTCAAGGTCAGGGAGTACGACGGCGAAGACTCTATCTGGCTCGTGGAACAGGAAAAAGAAAAAGGCGGTTGACTCATGGGACTTTCGATCCAGCACCTTCTGGGGCTCGACGGCGTATCTCGCGAGGACATTACCCTGATTCTCGATACGGCAGACTCGTTCCATGAAGTGCTGGAACGGGAGATTCCGGTCGTTCCCACGCTCCGCGGGAAGACCGTGGTCAACCTGTTTTACGAAAACAGCACCCGCACCCGCATCTCCTTCGAGCTTGCCGAAAAAAGACTTTCCGCAGGTCCCATCAATTTTTCCTCTTCCACCAGTTCGGTGAACAAAGGTGAAATCCTGCGGGACACCATCAAAAATATCGAGGCCATGAAAATCCACATGGTGGTGGTACGGCATGGTGCCGCGGGTGTTCCTTATTTCCTGACCCAGTGTACGAAGGCAGTCATCATCAACGCAGGTGACGGGCTTCACGAACATCCCACCCAGGCGCTGCTCGACATGATGACCATCCGCCGGAAACTCGGGAGGCTCGAAGGACTTAAAGTGGCGATCATCGGCGACATCTTTCACAGCCGTGTGGCGCGGTCAAACGCCTGGGGAATGAAGACCATGGGTATCAATGTGGTCCTGTGCGGACCGCCGACCCTGCTGCCGCAGCATTCCGAATCGCTGGGGGTTCCGGTGACCGACAACCTCGAAGAGGCGCTCGACGGTGCTAACGTGGTCATGCTGCTGCGGCTGCAGCTTGAGCGGCAGTCGAGCGGCACGTTCCCATCGATCCGGGAGTACCGCGACCGTTACGGTCTCGACCTCGACAAACTCTCCCGCCTGCCCGAAGACGTGCTCATCATGCATCCGGGTCCGATCAACCGCGGCATCGAACTGGCTTCGAACGTCGCCGACGGCTCCCATTCAGTGATCCTCGACCAGGTGACCTGCGGCGTGGCGGTACGTATGTCGGTACTTTATCTGCTTGGAGGCGGTGGTAATGATTAGAAAACAAAGCGGCGCGACCATCCATACGGCAGCGGGATCGAAACCGCAGGAACCGTTGCTCATTATAAACGGAAGGGTGATCGACCCGGTGAACAGCGTCGACGATGCGCTTGCGGTCGCACTTTCCGGCGGCGTCATCCGTTCCGTCGGCCG
>JAFGNB010000361.1 GCA_016927235.1 Chitinispirillaceae bacterium | reverse complement strand
TGGATATCGATCCTGCGGCGATCTCGAAAATCATTAAAGTCGATATTCCGGTGGTGGGCGATGCGAAGAATATCCTGACGTCGCTCAATCCGCTCGTAAAGCCCCGTGCCGCCGATGCGTGGAATGACCAGATAAAGGAGTGGAGAGGCGGGCAGCTCTTTACGTTTGCCGATTCGGAAACGGAGATCAAACCGCAGCGGGTGATTGAAACGCTCTATCGCATTACCGGCGGGGAGGCGATTATCGCCACCGAAGTGGGACAGCACCAGATGTGGACGGCCCAATACTATCTGTTCGATACGCCGCGTACGCTGCTTACGTCGGGCGGCCTCGGCACCATGGGTTTCGGAATGCCCGCGGCAATGGGGGCGGCCATGTCCCGTCCCGGTAAACCGGTCATCGACATCGCAGGCGACGGTTCGATCCAGATGAACATTCAGGAATTGGCTACCCTGTCGCTGAACCGTATTCCGGTGAAAATCGTCATTTTGAACAATGAGTACCTCGGGATGGTTCGTCAGTGGCAGGAGTTGTTCTATCACAAACGGTACAGTTCCACCTGCCTGCGCGGCGGCCTGCTGTGCGAAGAGTGCGTCGGACCGGGAGCATGCACCAAAGCCTACATCCCCGATTTCGTCGCACTTGCAAAGAGCTACGGGATTACGGCGTTGCGCGCCGAAACCCCCGATCAGGTCGAACCGACGCTTCGCGAAGGGCTTGCGGTTGACGGGCCGGCGCTCATGGAATTTTTTGTATCGCGGGAAGAAAATGTTTTTCCGATGGTTCCCGCCGGCAGGCCGATCGACGAAATACTGGAGGGATCATGAGCACCCATACGATATCGATACTGGTGGAGAATCACAGCGGCGCCCTTTCCCGCATCGCAGGTCTTTTTTCGAGCCGCGGCTACAATATCTCGAGCCTTACGGTCGCCGAAACCGACGATGCCACCGTATCGCGCATGACCATCGTCGTAAGCGGGGATGAGGAGATCCTCGAACAGATCGTCAAGCAGCTCAACCGGCTGATCGACGTGATCAAGGTCATCGATTTCGCCAATGAGGAGGCGATCGAACGGGAGATGCTCCTGGTGATCGTCGACACCTCGAAATCGAACCGTCACGAGGTCATCGAGCTCGGTACGATCTTCCATGCGAAAATAGCATCGGTCGCCCCCGCGTCGATCACCCTCGAGATAATGGGCGCCCGGCGCCATCTCGACGATTTCGTTGCGATGATCAAGCCTTACGGGATTAAAGAAATCGTCCGTTCGGGCACGATCGCGCTTGCAAAGCGGCGTAAATAACTGTTGAGCCGATGCGGTCTTCTTGAAGGGCGGCATCACTCATGATGGATGTTTTTTATTTTTTGGAAGGAGTTCCGGTTATGGCCACCATCGATTTCGGCGGAGTCAAGGAGAATGTCGTTACCCGCAGGGAGTACCCCCTTTCCAGGGCGCGCAAAACGCTTGAAAAGGAAGTGATCGCCGTCATCGGGTATGGCGTTCAGGGTCCGGCTCAATCGCTCAATCTGAAGGACAACGGGTTTCCTGTTATCGTCGGTCAGGCAAAATCCTTTAAAAAAGACTGGAACCGGGCACTACGGGACGGATGGGTTCCCGATGAAACGCTTTTCGATATTCCCGAAGCCGCCCGGAGGGGCACCATTATCCAGATGCTTGTTTCCGATGCGGCGCAGCGGACGATCTGGCCGACGGTCAAAAAGTACCTCACGCCGGGAAAGGCGCTCTATTTTTCACACGGTTTCTCGATCGTCTATAAGGAACAGACGAAGGTCGTTCCCCCGAAGGGGATTGACGTAATCATGGTTGCGCCCAAAGGGAGCGGCACATCGGTTCGCCGGAATTTTCTCTCGGGAGCGGGGATCAACTCCAGTTTCGCGGTGTTCCAAGACGCCACCGGCAGAGCGCACGACCGGTGCGTTGCGCTGGGGATCGGAGTGGGATCCGGATATCTTTTCCCGACAACGTTCCAGAAGGAGGTTTACAGCGATCTTACGGGAGAACGAGGCGTTTTAATGGGCGCACTTGCCGGAATAATGGAGGCGCAATACGACGTGCTGCGCAAAAACGGACACAGTCCGAGTGAAGCGTTCAACGAAACGGTCGAGGAGCTTACCCAGAGCCTGATCCGCCTGGTCGACGAAAAGGGGATGGACTGGATGTATTCAAACTGCAGCGCCACGGCACAGCGAGGTGCGCTCGACTGGAAACCGAAATTCAGGAAGGCGGTGCTGCCGCTCTTCTCCGAACTGTACCGGTCGGTACAAAGCGGCCGGGAGACCCGGCGGGTGCTCTCCACCGGCAGAAAGCCGGACTACAAATCGATGCTTGACGGAGAGCTCGCCGCCATGGGCAATTCCGAAATGTGGCGCGCCGGCAAGGCGGTACGAAGCCTGCGGCCGCGGGAAATGGCGCGGGCGATTACCGGAGAAACCAGGGGCATTGCCGGCCGTCGATCGAACTGATCGCGTCCGGGCCGCCTGCCGTCGAAAAACACTCAGTCGACCGAACGGATGGAAAGCGTATGAACAACCGGGTTTTTATTTTCGATACCACCTTGCGTGACGGCGAACAGGCCCTCATGGCCAGTTTGAGCGTCGAACAGAAACTGCGTATCGCGCGGCAGCTGGCGCGGCTTAACGTCGATATCATCGAGGCGGGATTCCCCGTTTCATCGCCCGGTGATTTCGAATCGGTCTCCACGATCGCCCGTGAGGTGAAGGGGCCGGTGATCTGCGGGCTCGCGCGTCTT
>JAFGNB010000360.1 GCA_016927235.1 Chitinispirillaceae bacterium | reverse complement strand
CTTGACTATCTCATCATCGACTCGCCCCCCGGCACCGGTGACGAACCGCTTTCCGTCGCGCAGACCGCAAAACCTGACGGAGCGATCATCGTCACCACCCCACAAGAGGTGGCGACTTTCGACGTGCGCAAATCAATCGATTTCTGTGAAAAACTCAATCTGCCCGTTCTCGGCATCATCGAGAACATGAGCGGCTTCATCTGCCCGCACTGCGGAAGGGAGACCGCTATCTTCAGCACCGGCGGCGGCAGGAAGATGGCCGAAAACCTTGGGATACCTTTCCTCGGCGCAATCCCGATCGATCCGCAGTTTGTCGTGAAAAGCGACAATGGAAAGACGGTCGTCGGAGATGGGTCTTCACCGGTTGTCGAAGAGGCGTTTGCCGCAGTCATCAACAGGATCGAACAGTGAACTCCACCGTTCATCACGATACGGTACGGAACCGTTTTTACACCGTTATTGATGGAAAAGAGTGTTCCGCCGATTACGAAATTAAGGAAACGGCCTCACGGATCATCGACATTTACCGGACCTTCGTCCATCCCGATCTTCGCGGCAGAGGAATCGCCGAATCCCTTTTAAAGGCCGTAAGCAGTTATGCAGCTCAAAACGGTTTTTCGGTTCAACCGAGCTGCTCGTATTCGGTACTTTACTATCAACGGCACCCGGATCAGCGGTCGGTGCTGGCGGAAGGGGTCGATCTGGAAAACGGAGGAAGCTGCAGATTGAAATGACCTGGAGACTTTTTACCTCAATGACCGCCGTCTGCCTCTTTGCAGTAACCGAATCGGCTGCTTCATCCGACCGTCTCGTGATTGATTTTTTCGGCACTTCCACCTGCGGCGAGTGCATGCAGATCAAACAGGAAATACTCTTCCCGATGCAGAAAAAGCAACACGAAATCGATCTGCGGATACATGATATCGACACCGATTCGGGTTACAGTCTTCTATTAAGCATGGAAGAGGCGTTTAATGTTCCCGTGTCGGCGGCAATCGAACTGTATTTCCCCGACACCTTCCTGACCGGTGCGAACGACATTAACAAACACGCCCTTCGCCTCATTCAATGGTATCTTGCACATCCTGAACGCTGGAAAGGAAGAGATTCCTCTTCGCAACCGTCATCGCTCAGTCAACAACTTGCCGAAAAGTTCCAAAGCTTTTCTTTTCTCAGCATCCTCACGGCCGGAATTGTCGACGGCATCAATCCCTGTGCGATCGCGACCATGATCTTCCTCATCTCGTTCCTCGCGACACAGAAAAGAAAACGGGGAGAAATCCTGGCCATCGGCCTTTCCTTTACAGCCGCCGTATTCATTACCTATCTTGCAATGGGAATAGGCGCATTCAAAGCGCTTACCTTTTTGCAGAAATATGCATGGATTTCTGTTGCAATCCGCTGGGGCGCCGCCGCTCTTGCCGTCGGTGTCGGAATAATAAGTTTCAGGGACGCATATCTTTACCGGAAAACCGGGAAAGCCTCCGATATAAAACTTCAGTTACCCAAACCGGTAAAACTCCGCATCCATAAGGTGATTTCCGGCAACCTTTCCGGAAGCAGCCTCGTTATGGGCGCGATCATCACGGGGTTTCTGGTAACCCTGCTCGAAGCGGTCTGCACCGGACAGGTCTACCTTCCCACCATCGTACTGATGACACGGCAGGAGGGGTTGAGAATGACGGGATGGTTCTACCTTGTTTTCTACAATATCCTTTTCGTCCTGCCGCTGCTGATCATCATGGTCCTCGCCTTCTATGGACTTCGTTGGGACCGTCTCGCCAAAACGACCCAGAAAAACATGGTACCCATTAAAATTGCGCTTGGCGGCGTGTTGTGCGGTCTGGCGATTTTCATTGTCGCGGCGGGATAGACGTCGAAGGTGCTATGCAATGAATCGTATCTGTTTGCTGAGCATGTTACCCTTTTTTTCCTTTCCGGCAATCATCGGTGCCGATGATGATACCCGCACCGTTGAGGCCGAATTCGAACGGTGCGAATCGACCATGGAGCGTGTCAAACGGGATATGCTCCGTTTCGAGGAGGCCGTCGACCGGCTCAAGCGGGCTATCGAAGGCTCGAAATCCGCCAAAGACCAGGAAACCATGCAGTCGTTTCTCAAGCTTGAAAACCGCGTGGATTATTTGCGCGGCCGCATCGACCGGTCGGCCGGACAGCGTGATAAAGTCAGCAGCGACCTCAAAAGCGCAGGGGCGACCTGCCCGTCGTGCGTTAGTTCAAGCGTCAATCTTTACTGCAGGAACAGTGAAACGCTCACCAGCGAAATCGAGAAGTGCCTTGCCGACGCCGCGGCGCTTGAAGACCGGATCGGCGGTGGAAAATCCGATGCCACTATCGATATACAACGCACGGCCATTGCCGCGGCAATGGCAAAACGGAAATCCCTCCTCGATACCTGCAGCTCCGAGGCGGGCAAGACTCTCTGGAAACAGTGCGACGTAAATCTGCGGCGGGCGGACAGCCTCAAGGCGGCCGGAGCAGTTGAAGAAAGCAAACAGGCACTCAAACTTGTCAAACTGCTGCTCGATAAGGCAATCTCGAAATGCGGCGGAAAATGAAACCACCGTATGCACTCGCGCGATTCCTCTTCCGCGGCGCGACCATCTTCTGCTTCTTCTTCTCCCTGGCCGCATCCGAAGGCATCCCGGCGAATTCCTCCAGCTACACTGAACTCCGGAAACAGCTCTCGGCAACCGGCGCAACACCCGCGGTCCTCGAGACCGCCGATGCACTTGCAGAAGCAGGGCTTTACCAGGAAGCAATCGAGGTGCTTAAATCATTTTTAAAAACCTCCCTGCCCGCTTCTTCCGTCCAGGATACCGGGACGGTCGGGCCGATCGAAAAAAAATGGCGCATAGCAGCAGGCGTCGATTACTACCGTCTCGAAGACCTCGATACTGCCGTCATGACGCGGGAGGAGTATCAGGAATATCAGCGCCTGATGCAGACGCCGCTCTCCTTCTGGGGGAGAGGACGGTGTACGGTCGATTTCAATCGGAGGATGCTCAAACGTATCGAGCCTGAAGTGTATGTCTCCAACTACCGTTCGTCGGTCGAGTTGCCGGCGCGATTGAACATTATCGATAACCGGATAGGTATTGAAGCTTCGGTAAAGGGCGGGAAATGGTTCCAGGAAGATGCCGCCGATACGCAGTTCAATCCCGCCGGGAGCTACTCTTCCGACATGGGCGGACTCTCCGTGCGGATTGCACCCGAGCACCCATCAGATAAACGGCACACCTGGTCGTGGACGACTCCGGTGGGTGTTGACTGGGAACATTACCGACACGATCGCACCGGATACGAATCATTCGTGCAGTTCCGTTTCAACCCGGCGCTGGAATACCGGCGCAGCGGCGCCGTATCGTTTTCCGTCCGCATCTCCGGCGACGCGCAGTATGAAAACTACTACCGGCCGGAGTCCGACACGCTTGATGTGGTGCGGGGCATCCTGCAGATCGACAACACTCTCCGCGCCGACGCCTGGCGGCTTCAGCCGAGACTCGAATGGCTTGCCGACCGCTATGTCAATGCCGCATCTCCGGGACGCGTCGACCGGTGGAAAGCGTCCTTGCGTGCGGAACAGGGGAGTCAAAACCTTTTCTCGCCGCGGATTGCCGCGCATGCGCTCCATGAGCGGGAACAGTATTATAATGAACACCGCACACGCCCCGGAACCGAAGTGTGCGTTATACCGTCACTCCGAATCAATGCAGCGAAGACATTTACTATCGAACCGGAGCTGTCGTATAAACGCCGTTGGGCTGAACTCGATGGGAATTATTATCTCTGGCAGGCCTTCTCCCGGATCGATGCCCTGCTTCGCGCCGGCCTCTCGCTCGAATGGCTCGACGGCACGTTCTTCACCGGCTTCCGCGGGGAGGATGTCGACCATGAT
>JAFGNB010000359.1 GCA_016927235.1 Chitinispirillaceae bacterium | reverse complement strand
CTGATCATCGCCACGTTCGTGATGATGGTCGACATTCTCATCAAGGCGGCGGCTCCCGACATCCACCGGTTCATCGGCCCGTACGTGGGGCTCATCATCACCAACTGCATCATCATGGGACGCGCCGAGGCCTTTGCAATGCAGAACCGGCCCCTCGCGTCGTTTGTCGACGGCATCGCCATGGGGCTCGGGTACTCGACGGTGCTCATCATCATCGCCATAGTCCGCGAGCCGCTCGGGTTCGGGACGATCCTCGGCTATACACTCCCCGCACTTGACCTGTGGTGGCACCAGTGGACCATCATGGTCATGGCGCCCGGCGCGTTCTTCATGCTCGGCCTTCTAAGCTGGATCGCGCGGGCGCGCCTCATGTCGAAAGGAAAGAGGTGATTATGGAACAGGCTGCGCATACACCCGCGTTTTTCGGCCTGGTGCTGATCTTCGTTTCGGCGGCATTTACCGATAATATCCTGCTCACCCGGTTTCTGGGCATGTGCTCGTGCCTGGGGGTGTCGAAGAAGGTCGATACCTCCGTGGGGCTGGGGGTCGCGGTAATCTTCGTCACCGCCTGCACCGCCGCCATCAACTATCTTATTTACAAATACCTGCTGCTCCCCTTCGGTCTCGACTATCTGCGGCTCATCACCTTCATCATCGTCATTGCCGCCTTCACGCAGCTCGTCGAGATGATCATCGACCGGTACTCGCCGGCCCTGTACAACGCCCTGGGGATCTTTCTGCCCCTGATCACCGTCAACTGCGCGATCCTCGGCATCTCGATATTCATGCTCGGTAAACCGTACGGGTTCATCCAGACGTTTTTCTATGGCGCGGGAGGCGGGTTCGGGTGGTTCGTCGCCATCACGCTGATCGGCGGTATCCGCGAAAAGATCAACGAGCAGGCGCTTCCCGGAGGCCTCGCCGGCTCCCCGATCACCCTGATCATCATCGGCATCATGGCCCTGGCATTCATCGGGTTTTCCGGAATGGTGAAGGTGTAGCATGGCCGCGAACGGGAACGGCATCGTCGCCTCGATACTGTTTTTGGTCGTGTGCGGCGGCGTGCTCGCCCTGCTGCTCGTGCTTGCTGAGAGGTACATTCTCAATTTCGGCCCCTGTACCATCGACATCAACGACGGCGAGAAAAAGGTGACGGTTAACGGCGGAGGATCGCTGTTGTCGCTGCTGGCGTCGCAGGACATTTTCATCCCCTCGGCGTGCGGCGGACGGGGCAGTTGCGCCTATTGTAAAGTGACCGTCACGGCGGGCGCGGGGGAGATCGGTCCGGTGGAGGAACCGTACCTTTCCGCCGGGGAGCGCGCCGGGGGAACGCGGCTCTCCTGCCAGGTCAAGGTCCGCGGCGATGTCGCGATCCGGATTCCCCGCGAGTACTTTTCCGTCAGGCGGTACCGCGGCAGGCTGCTTGTGAAAAAACCGATGACCCACGACATCGTCGAGTTGCGAATCGAGCTTTTGGAGCCGCCGGAAATCGAATTTATTGCCGGGCAGTACGCTCAGCTCGAATCAAAGGAGTATAAAGGCCGCGAAGCGGTCATGCGCGCCTATTCGATATCGTCGCCTCCCTCCGACAAACGGCATGTCGAGTTCATGGTCCGGCTTGTGCCGGGCGGCATCTGCACCACCTGGGTGTTCGAGCACCTCAGGGAGGGGCAGGAGGTGCGGTTGAGCGGTCCGTACGGAGAGTTTCACCTCAGGCCAACCGAGGCGCCTCTCCTGTTCATCGCGGGCGGGAGCGGCATGGCGCCGATCTGGAGCATCCTGCGGAACATGAAGGAGACGAAAAGCACACGGCACGCGCGCTACTTCTTCGGCGCGCAGACGCAGGCCGACCTCTTTCTTGTAAATGAGCTGCGGGAGCTGCAGCGCGCGATGCCCTCCTTCGCCTTCATTCCCGCGCTCTCGAACGAACCTGAGGGCAGCGGCTGGACGGGCGAGAAGGGACTCATTACGGATGTGGTAAGCCGGCACGTGCGGGACGCCTCGCAGCACGAGGCGTATCTCTGCGGTTCGCCGGGAATGATTAATGCGTGCGTCAATGTACTCAAGACGGCGGGGATGCCCGAATCAAAAATATACTTCGATAAGTTTGCATGAGACAGGAGCGGTCCCGATGAAACAGTCACCACGCGAGCAGGAACAGACGAAACTCTTCGGGCCGTCGAAATTTTCCGCCGGCGGGTTTCTGGGCAACGATCCCCGGCAGCCCGAGGAGATCATCGCCGCCGACACGGCCGCCCTTGAATCCCTCGGCGTCGACCGCGAAACGGTCGCAGCGCTTCTCGCCGCTGCATTCGATAAGGCGGAGGCCGCGCTTGGCGATGTGGTGGAGCTCAAGCCGGGCGTCGTCGCGGTCCATTATGAAGCGCGCGGAAAGATCCCCTCTCCCTTCAGAGGCGACGGGGTGTTTCAGAAAGGGGAGGTGGTGGTCACCGACAGGAACAGTGGAATTACACTCTACGTCACCCGTCTCGGTATCGGCATGATCCGCAACCACGGATTCTTTCAGGGGCGCGGGAGCCGGTACCGTATCGAACCGGAGGATGCGGTGCGACTGGCGGGATAGGGGAAGGAAACGACGGCTGCGCCGAGAAACAACCCCGCCTCATTTACATCCCCGGCACCATCTGCAGCAGGGGCGAACGGGCGCCGTATGAGATGCGCCTGTCGTACGGGTTCGAAGAGACCGAGGTATTCGTCAAGACGGTCAAGCTGATCAAGGAAGCGTGCGTTTTCGCACGCGAGCGGGGGTGAGACGACAGGGTGCGGCGCCGCGGGGTGAGAAAAACCCGAAAGGGGGGCGGTAGTTGAGAGAGGAGGCGGGAGCTGGTGATCTTCGTTCAGGAAGCCACCGGCTCAATAAAATCCTTCAAAAACATTATCGGTTCCCCATAGTGAATATCCCGGACCGCTCAGATCGATATAATGCTCCACGGCACGATTGACCAGATTGTCGACATTATCCCACCAGAGCTGCCTGTCGTTATTCTGGCCATGGTCGGTTTCAGACGGGGAATCATAGATGTCATCCAACTGTTCTATCTTGGTTCTGTCTTTTGTCTTGGCGTTATCCCAGGCGGTACATGTGTTGACGGCCTTCAACCGCACGGCAT
>JAFGNB010000358.1 GCA_016927235.1 Chitinispirillaceae bacterium | reverse complement strand
TTTCGATCCCCCGGGAGGATACCGCGCCGCCGTCACGCTCTTTTACCGATTTTTTCACCCACGATCAACAGTTTCTCGACGTTTTTCTGGCGCTTCCCCTTGTTGCGGAAGGAAAACCCAATGTCAGCAGTGTGGCGGGCGAGACGCACCATCAATTCCGTTTTCGCAGCAAAATGGCGGGAATCGCCGATGACGTTTTCGGGACGCAGCGCAAAGAGATCGAACTTGGCGGGTACAACTTTCAGCTTCTCTTCGGCGGTGAATCGCTTGATAACTTTGCCACACTGCAGATCGCGCGTCTCAAGCGCGCTCCCAACGGTCAGATCAGTCTGCAGGAAGACTACATACCGCCGCTGCTGCAGATCGGCGGCAGCCGTTTTCTCACGGTACAGATCAGAAGCCTTCTTGAGATGCTCGTGGCGAAATGTACCATTCTGGCGCAGGGACGGCGGCAGGTTGAAGGAGGCTTTGCGGAATTTTCAACTTCGGAAGAGACGGCATTCCGGCTCCTCCAGACGCTTTCCACCTATACCCCGCTGCTTAATTATCACCTTGGGTCCCCGCTGGCGCATCCTTTCGATCTTTATTCACTGCTGATGATGTTCGCAGGAGCGCTCAGCACCTTTTCCGCCGATATCGCCCTGAAGGATTTCCCCCGGTACGACCACCACCAGTTGACGCTCACGTTCGGCAGTCTCATCAGAATCATCCGCTCGGTGCTCGAGGCCGATATTTCCGCCGGCTGCGTGGCGATACCGATCGAACAGATCAATCAGGCCACGTTTATCGGTAAAGTGCCCGACGAGCGACTTTTTACAAAAGCAAAATTTTTCTTCGGTGTCTCGGCAAAAGTGCCGGAGAAGGAGCTCATTATCGGCGCGCTGCAGCGGATCAAGATGAGCTCCCGCGACCGGATCGACCTGCTCATTTCGTCGGCCATGCCGGGTCTCACCCTCATGCACGCAGCGCGTCCGCCCGAGGGGCTGTCGACCAAACCGGGATTCGTTTACTTTTCGCTTGACCAGAAAGGCCAGTTCTGGGAAGGCATCCGTGCCTCGGGGAGCATCGCGTTTTACTTTCCGAACAACTACCCCGAACTTAAAATGGAAATGATGGCGCTTAAAGAGTAGCTTCCGGCAGGACGGAGGCGGATTTCCTTTAACGAAAGATTGACCGTGGGTTCATTCGTCGATACCATTACCAGCCAGACCATGAATCTGGACCTCACCAAAACGCTCGGGGGCGCGAAGGACCTTCAGGGCCTGTGCACCGATCTTTTCCTGATCGTCATCCGGATGCGCGAAGCCGAGGATCTCGGCGATCCGGCGTCGCTGCGCAAGCTGATCGGGTACTATCTCGACCTGTTCGAGAAAAACTGCAAGGCCATCAGCATTCCCGCCGAATCAATGCTCGAGGCGAAATACGCCCTGGTGGCGCTGATCGACGAGACCGTGCTCAGCGTTCCCGGGATCTGCCGCGATTACTGGTTTACCCGTCCGCTGCAGCTCGACCTTTTCGGAGACAACATCGCGGGCGAGGAGTTTTACAACAAGCTGCATAAAATGCTGCTGGAGACCGAGAAAAAAAAGGACGTGCTCGAAATTTACTATATCTGTCTGTCGCTCGGGTTCGAGGGGAGGTACAAACTGTTCAATGCCGAAGAACGCGTTACGATTATGGATGAACTGGGACGGAAAATCAGGCGGACCCGTATCCGCGCATCGTCGGGGCTCTCGCCGCACGGCGGCCGGACCGACTCCATCATCCGTCGGAAGTCAAGCGGATTTCTTTTTCCGATCTGGCTTTCAGCCGTGCTTATCGCCGGAGGAATCGCCGCGCTCTATTCGTTTCTTTTCTTCATGTGCTCCGCCCAGTCGGCGGGCATCATGGATTTTCTCGGCACATTGACATTCAAGTAACGGGTCGCGAACATTTCCGAAAGTGACGCTATGAAAAAAGTCGCTCCATGGTTGATTGTCGTCTGGTCGCTGCTCTTCGCGCTGGGGCTCGCACTCGGGTTGACGGGATCCCTCACGAAACTTCCCGCACTTCCTTTCTGGATGGGCGCGGCAGCCGTGTGGGCGGGCGAGGGGATATGGCTGCTTGTCGCCCTGCTCACGAGGGGAAAGAAGCGCAAAGGCGGCAAACCGGTGGTGGTCGGCAACCGGTCATTCAACCGCATCATGCGGGAAACCGAGGAGGCGGTGGCCCGCTATACCGATGCGGTCAACCGGAAAGGAATCCTGAAAAAAAGCGCGCTGTACGAGCGGCCGTGGTTTCTGCTCTGCGGAACGACGAAATCGGGAAAGAGCTCCCTGCTCAACGGATCGGGACTGCACTTCCCGCTGCGCTATCCTTCGGAAAAGGACGGACTGCTCATCGAAGGTTCAAACCAGATCATGTGGTACTTTGCGAACGAGGCGGTCTGGATCGATACGCCGGGCGCGCTCATGGAAGAGAGCGGCAGGGACGACTGGCAGGCGCTCATCGCCGCGTTGCAGCGGGTACGGCCCGGCAATCCGGCCGACGGCGTCGCAATGGTAGTCAACACCAACGAAGTGCTCAACACCGATGATCAGGGTATTAAAGAGCTGGCAAAAAAACTCAGAAGCCGCATTGACGAACTGATCACGCTCTGGGGCATCGAATTTCCCGTGTATCTGCTTTTCAACCGTACCGATGAAGTGCCGGGATTCAACGAATATTTCGGCGACCAGCTCGACCGGAGCGGCGAACAGATCTTCGGGGCGACGATTCCGGTGAAAATGCTTTCGGCCATGCCGCGTATGGCCTTTATCGAGGAGTTCAATCTACTCTGCAAATCCCTCACCGACCTGCGGCTCGACAAGCTTTTCAAGGAGCGTACCGAACCGAAAAAAAGAATGATCTGTCGTTTCGTGATCCATTTCGAGGGCATTCAGCAGAAACTCGGCGCGCTGGTCGCCGAACTGTTCAAGCCTTCGAACTACGAAGGGAAGCCGCTTTTCCGCGGGTTCTATTTTACCAGTTGTACGGAAATCACTTCTGACACGGCGGCGCCCGTTCAGGCGGCTTCGGGCGATATGAGTATGACCGTCATCAATCATCCGCTCAATCCCAACCGCGCATTCGCTCCCGCGGCGAAACAGCCGCCGAAAACCGTCGGTCCGAAAAAGAGCGTCGTCCGTTCGGTCTTCGTTCTGCCGCTCTTCAGGGAGATCATGGTCAAGGACAAGTCGCTCGTCACATCGACCCAGAAACGGACCCGGCGCGAGATGATCAGGCACTATTCGATCATCGCCGTCATTGTTGCGGCGGGCCTGCTGGTTACCGGCTATGTCACCCAGACGCACCGGAAAACCATGAAGTTCATGCGGGACGTTGAAACGACACTGCACCGCATTCCCCCGGAGGACGCACCGCTCATGGAGCAGTACAAGGCGCTTGAAATAGTACACTCCCTCATGGCGCGGCTGCAGAAGTACGAGGACCGCGGTACGCCGCTCACCATGGGCATCGGGTTCTACCGGGGGAAAACAATACTCGCGGAACTCAAAAAAAGTTATTTCTACCGGCTGCGGCGTTTCATGGTGGTCCCGGCGGTCAAGTACCTCGAGTACGACATCAGGAGCCGCACCTCGTCGTTCGGCGAACTCGCGGGCGACGACTACGACAATCTCTACCGCTCGCTCAAGGCGTACCTGTCGATTTCCGAAGGGGGGCCGCGCGATGCGAAGGATCTCGATACCAATTTCCTGCGTACCATACTGCTCGACGCGATTAAACAGTCGATCGTTGCAACGGTAAAGAGTTCCCGTCTCCCTTCGCAGGTCGAGCTGATCCTGCAGGACAACATGGGGCTGTACCTTTCGTACCTCTGCCGCGGCGAGTTTCCCCGAATCCAGGAAAACCAGCGGCTGGTAACATCCGCCCGCGGCAGGCTTTCGCGCCTGCCGAGCGCTGACGCGCTGTACGATGCCGTGATCAACCGGCTCGGGGCGGATGCACCCTCCTTCACCCTCGACGAGATTCTCAAACGAGAGGGGGAGGGGATTCTGCAGTCGAGCGCAATGATCAGTGCGCTGTACACGCAGGAAGGGTGGGATCAGTACGTTTCCGATGCGATCACCGAGGCGGCACAAAACCCTTTCAAGGTCGACTGGGTGATCGGGCTCTCCCGCGACGACCTTCCGGAGAAGTCGTTCGATACCCGGGCGCTGCGCGAAGATATGGTGGCCGCCTATCTGCTCGACTTCAAATTGAAATGGCTGCAGTTTCTCGGTTCGGTAAGTATGGAGCCGTTCGGCGATCTGCAGCGCTCTGCGCGGATCATTCAGAAACTCGCCGGTGAGGGCTCCGAGATCACCACGCTGCTCGAAACGGTCGCGGCCTACACGAGCCTCAGACAGGAGAGCGAAGCGGAGATCGCCGGTGGAAAAGCGCTCGAAGCGGCATCGAAATTGAAGGCGACGAAGAAGACCGCCGCGAAAATCTCCAGGCTCAAGGCGAAAGCCGGATTCAAGCTGCCCGGCAGTTCGCCATTTGACAACCATAACGCGTTTTTCGACCACCTGCGATCGTTCGTCCATTCGACCGGGAGCGCGCTCGGAGGCTTTGAAGGGTATAAAGACAAGGCGATGACGCTGGCCGAAAAATGCGGCACCGTCGACGCACAGGGAGAAAGCAAGGCGATCGCTATTTTCAACGGTAAAGAGGACGACCCGCTGTTCGGCGGCTGGAACTTCACCCAGAAAACCCTCAACGGCATGCCCGAGGAACTCGCCGCGGCGTTGCGCAGCATACTGCTTCAACCCTTCGAATATACCGGCATTGCCGCAACGAAAGTGCTCACACGTACCCTGAATCAGAAGTGGCAGCAGGAGATCATCAAGCCCTTTACGAGCCGTTTTTCAGGGCGGTTTCCCTTCTCACCGCGAGGGGAGGAGTCCTCGTTTGGCGACGTCATGGATTTTTTCCGTCCGACCAACGGCACCTTCTGGGGATTTTACGACCGGGTGCTCTCATCCTTCATTATCAAGGACAACGGCCGGTGGATGGTGCGGCAGCTGGGGAGTCTGAAGCTGCAGTTCAACCCTGACCTTTCATCTTCGCTGTCGACGGCCGAACGGATAAAAAACATTTTTTTCAAGGAAGACGGAACCCTGCGTGCGCTCGATATCACGGTCGTTCCCTCGGCCGCCAACAAGAATGTCGCACGCCTGATCATCGGGACACAGGAACTCGAGCTCAAACCGGGCGGAAGATCGGTGCAGCTGAAATGGCCTCTCGAGTCGAGCCCAAACGCGATCCTCAGAGTCGTCATCAGCAGTACCTTTACCCAGGAAATCAATAAAAGCGGGCCGTGGGGATTCATGAAACTGCTTCAGATGGCCCGATGCAATAAAATGAACAGCAGTTCCTTCAGCGTGAAGTGGCGGATCAACGTTCAGAATCAATATATGGTATTCATCGAGGCCCGCGTGCAGGTGGCCGGTTCCGACCACCCGTTCAGCGACAAGATATTTGAGTCGTTCGACTGTCCTACCGAGCTGGTCAAAGCGGCTGCTGAGGAGGAGAATCCGGCGGCTGCAGGTAATAATGAATAGGGAGTATTTTTTGCGGTAACCGGACGACAACATCCGGATTGATTACTTTTGGGGACCTCTAAATATTCGGTTTTGTAATGAGGCCGAGCGAGAAAGTCGCAGACGAGGCGCATGAGAAGGCCATATTATCGAAAATATGGCCGCCGAATGCAACGACGTATGCGGATTTCGTAGCCGGCCGTAATAGGAAATGAATTTTTAGAGGTCCCCTTTTGGTTTTTTGGGAGGGGCCTTCGGCCCTTCTGTTTGGGAAGATACCGGTTGCTCCATCGATTGCCGGCATTCCGGTGGTGTCGTGAGGGGTTCGTTGCCGGATGACTGAATCGGCTCCATTGCCTTTCACCCTCCGCTATGCCTGACCTCCACCGGCACTGCCGGCGCCCCGCTCCTATTCTCCAAACAACTCCATTACCTCCTTAGCCGTTTTCGCCCCGATCAGCGCTGCGATGAAGGAGCGCGATTTGCTCATGCGGGCTATCTCCGCGAGCGCTTCGATATGGGGCCCCGATTTGTCGGGAGGGGCGAGCATAAGGAAAAAAAGTCTGGAGGGCTGATGGTCGATCGCGTCGAAATCAACGCCATCCGGCGCAGTGCCGATCGCCAGGGTGAGCGAAGAGACCGTACGCGTCTTTGCATGGGGAACGGCGATCCCGGCCTCAAGCCCCGTGCTCTGGAGCTCCTCACGTTTGAGCAGCGCCTCGAGAATTTCATCGCGGTCGATGACCCTGCCCGCATCGATGAGGATCTGCAGCAGTTCACGCAGCACCGACGGTTTATCCTTTGCCGCAAGTCCCACCTTGATGACCTCCGGTGATATCAAATCGATAATTGCCATGGCAACTCCTCGTTGTTGACGGATGTATACTGTATATATCGAAGTCTTTTAATTATATCGTTATTTCCATAAAAACGGAATTCCGCTCTGCCGCGTCGGGACGCCGGAACGATTCATACCATTTCGTCGAACAGGCCGCTCACCCGATCGCCGTCTTTAACGATGAGTACCGAGCAGCTCGACAGCCGCATCGCCCGTTCCGTATCGTCGTACAACTCGTCGCGGCGGCTGTGCATCCGGGAGAGTTCACCGATGACAAGCAGGTCGATGCTCCGTTCCTTGATCATTGCGGTAATCTCCTGATGCACGCTTCCTTTGGCGCAAAGGGTATCGACCGGCACTCCTTTTCCGCGCGCCATATCCTTCACCAGGTTGCAATATCGCTGAGCGTCCGCTTCGATATCGCGGGAGTACTCTTCCTGTTCCGACCGGAGGAAGATACTCGCTTTCACCAGTTCGTCAAGCGCCCGGGTGTTGATGACATAGAGCGCACTGAGCGAAGCGCCGGTCGCGCGGGCGAGGCAGAGCGCGTACTCGACGGCGGTAACGGACTGTTCGCTTCCATCGACATACACCATGATTCTTTCAATAATCGGCCGCATTGGTGGCTCCTTCCGGCAGGGGACGCCGTTGACGCTTCGTTTCCAGCCGCTGTTTCACCTTTTTCATGAGAATCACCATATCGCGTTCATTTTCTTCAAGCCTGCCTTCAATATACTTTACGGTGTCGCTCAGGTCGGGGATCGCGATGCGTTCGAGCGCGTTTACTTTACGGATCGTCCTGTGCACCTCGTTCGCCAGCCGCAGCACCGAAATCTTGAGTTCGGCAAGCCGGCCCATCATGGTAAGCGCCTCCTTGAATGATACGAGCGCGCCGTCGATATGGAAACTGGTGCCCTGCGGGCTGAAATACGGGGGATGTTCGGAAAACTCGGTATGCACGACCGGCAGCGTCACGCCCATGACGCGCCGGTGTGAGATGGCGATGTTCGTGTCGATGTTGATCGCAGCGGCAAGGTTGTGCACCTTCAGCCTGCCCATCTGCAGGAGAGCGTTTTCGAGGTCTGAAAACGCCCGCGCCAGCTTTTCGTCGATCCGCGTCTGAAAATCGATGCAGTGATCGACCAGATTGAGCAGCTCCAGAATGAGAATACGGCGTTTCTGGTCGAGAAGGTCATACCCCTGCCGTGCGAACCGCAGATCGTCGCGGAGTTTCAACAGGTTGGTTTTTGTCGGGGCGACGTTCATGGTTTCATTTCCAGGCTGCTGCACGTGTGCAGGAGTCGGAATTCAGAAGGAGTAATGATGACGGTATGGACATAGTTGATATCTTATTTGCCGCTTTGCTCCAGACCTCACCCCCCTGCCCCCCTCTCCCGCACGGCGAGGGGGGAATTGAAAATCTCCATTTTCCCCTCTCCGCATGGGAGAGGGGACAAAGGGGTGAGGTTACCGCGTAAGAAAAAATGAATTACCCGTTTCCACCCTTTACGTTTCTTCTTCTTTCGTTATTCTTCCTTCTTTCTCCTGTATTCTGACTTCTGTCTCCTGACTTCTGACTCCCCCTTCACCCGCTCACGCCCCATAGTACTTCTGAATTTCCTCCTCGGTGATCCGGTGCAGTTCTTCGGCGGGCAGTTCGCGGAGCACCTCCCAGCCGGTGTCGAGGGTCTGCTCGATGGTGCGTTCTTCGGTAAGTCCCTGCGATACGAAACGGCCCTCGAACGCTTTGCCGAATTCGAGATACTGGTGGTCGAGCGGCGAGAGTTCCTCTTCGCCGATGACCGACGCGAGATTGCGCACGTCCTTCACATACCCGTAGGCGGCGAAGAGCTGGCTGGCGAGATGGGGATGGTCTTCGCGGGTGAGCCCCTTGCCGATGCCGTCCTTCATCAGTCGCGACAGCGACGGCAGCCCCGCCACCGGGGGATAGATCTGGCGGTTGTGCATCTCACGGTCGAAGACGATCTGGCCTTCGGTGATGTAGCCGCTCAGGTCGGGAACCGGATGCGAGATGTCGTCGTTGGGCATGGTCAGAATGGGGAGCGAGGTGATCGATCCGGAGCACTCCTTGACCATGCCCGAGCGTTCGTACAGTTCGGCAAGGTCGGAATAGAGATACCCCGGATAACCTTTACGTGAAGGAATTTCGCCGCGGATCGTCGAGATTTCACGCAACGCCTCGCAGTAATTGGTCATGTCGGTCATGATGACGAGCACATGCATTCCCTCATGGAAGGCAAGGTGTTCGGCAAGGGTAAGCGCGGTGCGGGGCGTGATGATGCGCTCGATCGACGGTTCGTCGGCAAGCGAAAGAAAGAGGGCGACATTTTCGAGAACGCCGCACTCTTCGAAGGAGCGGATGAAAAAACGGGCGACGTCATGCTTGACTCCCATCGCAGCGAAAATGACCGCAAAGTCGCTTTCGGATCCCCGTATTTTCGCCTGACGGGCGATCTGCGCCGCGAGTTCGTTGTGCGGCAGGCCGTTCCCTGAAAAAATCGGGAGCTTCTGGCCGCGGATAAGGGTGTTCATGCCGTCGATGACCGATATGCCGGTCTGGATGAAGTCGCGCGGGTATTGCCGCGCGGTCGGGTTGATTGCCATGCCGTTGATGTCAAGTTCCGCGTCGCCGCGCTGCGGCGGGCCGTTGTCGATCGGCATGCCCAGACC
>JAFGNB010000357.1 GCA_016927235.1 Chitinispirillaceae bacterium | reverse complement strand
TTCTTTTCGACGGACCGTATTCCGAGGCGCGCCGGCTTCGGGAGGGGCCTATTTTTGATTTTTTTGAGCGCACCGACGCTCGGCGGTCCGGGAGCGGGTCTCGCGGACTCAACTTCAACGTGGAGAGTGTTCGATGAGTATTTCCCGTGCTCAACGTTTGCGCCTGGGTGCTTTTTTGATAGCCGGCCTGTTTCTCCTGGCGATCTTCGCAGCCATACCGTTCGGGTTCCGCCTGAAGAACACGACCAACACCTTTATCGCCTACTTCGAGGGAGAATCGCTCAGCGGTCTCGAGCAGGGGGCGACGGTAAAATACAGCGGGGTACCGATCGGTCAAGTGGATAAAATCAGCTATCTGCCGAAGGACCTCGAGCGCGTGCGCGTTGAAATGAAAATTCAGAGCGATTTTCCCATGAAGGTCGATATGGTGGCGACAACGGGAGCAATGGGAATTACCGGATTGAAATATATCGAAATCACCGGCGGGACCAACGAAGCGGCGGCGCTTAAGCCGGGAGCGGAGATAGCGACGAAGATCTCCGCCTTTTCTTCCATTACCGGAAAAGCCGAAGCGATCGTGGCAAAGGTGGAGCTCCTGCTCAACCATCTCAATGAAATCAGCAACCCCGACAGCCTGAGAAGCATTAAACAGATTCTCGATAATGTGGCGGGCATTACCGACGACGTCAAGGGGTTCGTCTCCGAAACGCGGCCCGACATCGCCCGGATCACCGTTACGACAAACACGCTCATCACGCGCCTCGACTCGATCGCACGGGACATCAAGAGTGTCACCGCCCGGGTGGAGGAGGGTATCCGCGGCGACCGGATCGGCAACGCACTGGCGCAGGTTGACTCCGCGGCAACGGCGCTTCGGAGCGTTGCCGAAAACGTCGCCCTGATCGTTCGGCAAAGCCGTGAAGACTTCGCCGCCATGATGATGAACGTGAGGCAGGCGAGTGAGAATGCGGACCAACTCACGAGAATCCTGGTTGAAAACCCCTCGCTGCTCCTGAGGAGCGAAACACAGAAGGAGAGGGATTTTTAATGAATGTCCATGGGAGAGTTTTTTTACTGGTTGTCTCTGCGACGGCGCTCCTGCCCCTCGGGTGCACAAAAATACAGGTCAAGCAGTACTACCTGCTCAATTACTCGCCGTCGTCGGTGCGCGACCGGCTCAATCCCGGCGCGTATCCCTGCACTATCCGGTTGCGTGAATTCGACATCGAAGCTGCCTACACCCAGCCTCAGATCGTGTATCGTCAGAGTCCGTTTCAGCTCCGTTATTACGTTTACAGGGTCTGGGCCGTCAAACCGCAGCGGATGGTCACCGACCTCCTTCACAAGCACCTTCTTGCCGCCAATCTGGTGAGCAACGTGGTACGCCGGTTTGACGAGGTCAATAAACCCGACTATGAAATCAACGGAATCATCGAAGCGATCGAAGAGTATGACAGCGACGAACTCTGGTTCGCCCATATTGCACTGCGGCTCAACCTGATCAGGTTACGGGACGGCAGGACGATGTATTCGCGGCGGTTCGATCATCGCAAACGCGTGTTTCAGCATGAACCGGAATACGTCGTTCGCGAGATGTCGGCCCTGATGGAGTACACCTTTACACAGGCGATCCACGATTTCGACGCCGTCCTCTCGGCGGAATTCGGAACACCGCAGTCGCCGGACGAACAGCGGGACGTTCAGGAACAGGAAACGATCATCCCCACCACCCCGATCGATTCAGCCGTTATCGAGGAGCAGCAATGACGGGGTGTCGTCGATTATTCCGATCGGCGGCGTCGGCGCTGCCCTTCTGCCTTGCGCTCAGCGGCCGCGCCGCCCTTCCCCCCGAACTGCCCGGTGAGGAGATTTCTCAGGAGCTTCTGCGGTGGACGATTCCTCGCGATACGGTCGGTGCCCAAAAAATGGGTCCGCAGAAAAAAGACACTCTTTCCTGGTACGACCGGGCGGCGAAAACCTGGGAGGCTCCGCCGCTTCTCGAACAGATGGCCTCCGAAAAAACGAACGTGCCCATGGGCATGGGCGGTATCTTCGTACCGCGCTTTACCGAAGCAAACGATGAGCCAGATGTGGAAATCATGAGTCCCGACGGAAGTCCGGTTAAAAGCGGTGAACCAGGCCGGACCTACAGCGTCGAGCCGGGAAAATACTACGTTCTTCTCGGCAGCGGGGCCCACCGGCAGAGGCTGGTGAGGCAGGTCGAGGTGACCGAATCGAAAACGACCCCGATTATGCCCGACTGGTCGGGGCTTACCATTGAGACCGTGGATTCAACCACCATCGCATTCCGCGGTGAGTATGAGCTGCTGCGTATCGATGAATTCGAGCCCTATGGCCGTGGTTTCGGCGCAGACCCCGAACTTGGAGAGAAAGTGAAAACATGGATTCTCAAGCCCGGAACCTATAAAATTCTCGGACGTGGGGAAGGATATACCAATCTCCGGAATTTCATCACGGTACGGCTTCTTCCGGGTGAACTGGTGAACCTGCTGCTTGTCCAGCGGCCGACCGATATGGCGATCATAAGCGGCGGTACGATCGATGTCACCCCCGGCAAACGGATTGCGTCGCACTGGAAATACGGTGTAAATATCGGCGGCAATCTGCAGTTTACCGGGGAGGTCGACCGGAAGGTCGAACAGAACGCGCTCAATTCGGTGGTAAGCCTTCGTACAAGCCTCTGGTTACGGTATAACAACCTGCCGTTCGAATGGGAGTCGAGCCTCCTGCTCGACGAGGGTCTCAATCTCTCTGAGACCGATTACAAGGATGTCATTACCGCACCTGACGACTTCCGGATCATTTCACTTTTTATCTACCGGTTTCTCTCGTGGGCGGGACCATACGGCAGGACGGAACTGCGTACCAACCTGCTGCCCAATCGTGTGAAACTCGACGAAACGAAAAAGGAGTTTTGTATCCTTGACCGTGATTCAACCGTCGGAAGATTCGACTCATCCGCCTCGTTCCGGAACAGGCCATCCTTCTGCCCTTTGAAATTGGATGTTGATGTCGGAGCGAATGTGGATATGGTAAACCTGAGATTCCTTGAATTCAAATTGCGCGGGGGAGTCGGCAGTTCACTCAACGATTTTCCCGAACGGTATGAAATCACTGCCATTGGAACAGCCATGCCTTCTGACACATCAGAGGCGTCCCATCTCAGGAACTGTTTGATTATTTTCCCGCTCAAAGCCACAAGTACCTTTGAGTTCGGTCCGCAGGGCTCCGCAACCGGAAGTCTGCGGATCGGAAGATTCGGTACTGCGGGCGGTGAGTTGCGTATCTTCGCCCCTATTGTGCCGGAGATGCGTTTTACCCGCCCCGATTTCGATCTGACTGCTACCCTGAGCTGGCGACTTGCGCGGGCGATCACTCTCGATTATGATTATACCTATACCCTTCAACAACCAAAAGACCGCAACGCCCGGGTGGATTATCGCACCCATAAGGTTTATCTGAGATTCTCTTTTTCGAGCAGGTAAGGGGAAAATGCGGAGCGCGGGGGTGTGGAGTCGGCCGCCGGATGAAAGAGGAGATTCCGTTGCTTCTTGAAGCATTTCCCTCTCAATGATCCGGCGGAAGATATCCGTGAAAGGAGAGCAAATGGCATCGTATCAACGGCTGCTCGTTACCGGGCACCTCGGATTCATCGCTTCGGCATTTTGTCATCGATACAAGGACAGCTATCGGATCGCCGGCGTGGACTTTGACGGGTGGGGGGCGATGAAACGCAACCTGGTGGAGGGAGTAAGGGACTTTCGGGCCGATATCGCCGATGTCGGGACAATGCGCTCCATCATTGACGAAATACGGCCCGATGCGATAGTAAACTTTGCCGCCGAAAGCCACGTCGACCGCTCCAACGAGGACGACTCCTGTTTCTGGCGGTCGAATGTGTTCGGCGCACGGGCGCTCGCGCTCGAGGCGGTGAGGCTGGGCATCCGTATGGTGCAGGTGTCAACCGATGAGGTGTACGGTGACGCGCACGCCAACAGCGCTCCCTGGACGGAAGGTTCGCCGATCGACCCGAAGAATCCCTACTCGGTAACCAAGGCCGCCGCGGAGATGCTGCTTGCGGTGTACGGCGGAAGCGAACAACACCGGCTCGACATCGTCATAACCCGCGGCGCCAACACGATCGGGCCGCGGCAATTCCCCGAAAAGGCGGTCCCCAAGGCGGTCTGGTGTTTTACCCACGATCTCGAATTCCCCCTGTTTCGCACACCGGCCAGGCGGATGTGGATGCATGTCGACGATCATGCCGCCGGCGTCGAGGCGGCATTGCGGAAAGGAAGAAAAGGAGCGGTGTACAATATCGCCCCGTCCTTCGATTCCGAAGAGGTGACCGCGACGGTCATCAGGAGGGTTCGCGATATCATCGGTAAAGGGAGCATCAGAGAGGTCCGGGACCGGGCGAATTACGATCTGCGTTACTGGATGGATGCTTCAAAGGCAAAACGGGAACTCGGCTGGACGGCGAAATATAGGCTTGACGATACGGTGAAGGAGACGGTGGAGTGGTATCTGAACAACGCCGGGTGGCTCGAGGAGGCAAACGGGGCGCTTGCAGGGAACGGCTAGGGTAAGAAGGGAGTGGGAGAGCGCCGCTTTTCGTCTTGATCGCTCCGGCCAATCATCATACAATATAAGCCGACTCCACAGGAATGGACGGATGAAAAGCGATCAACCCTCCCGGCCGAGTGAAACCACCGTTTCGCCGGACACGTCGCAGCAGCGGTTTCATCGAGGATTGGCAAAAGGGAAAGGGCATTACAGCGACCCGACGTGGCTCTATCTGAACAGCCTGGGGAGGGTGCCGCTTATGACCAGAGGCCAGGAGGTCCAGTATGCCATTCTCATGCGCTTCGCCCAGTTGAAACTTCTCGAGATGGCATTCCGCGAACCGGCGGTGCTCGACACCCTTTGCACCATCGCGCATGAGCTCGCCGAAGGGGCGATCGAGTGCGTCGACGTATTACGGGTTGAGGAGGACCGCATAAAGGACGCGCGTGAGATAGAGTGCGTGCGATGCAATTTCCTCGCTGCGGTCGAGACCATTGCCGCCGAACGGTCGCACCTTGACGCCCTGCGGAAAAAAGCGTTAAAGCACCCGAAGGATGAACGCCTCTCCGAACAGGTCGTTGAACAGGAGGACCACGTCATCGAACGGTGCCAGCAACTCCGTCTCAATTCGCGACGGGTGCGCGAGGTGCTTGATAAATACAAAGAACAACTCGTTGCGACCTCTTCGCATGAGGCGATCGAGCATTTCGCCGCCTGGGAAGAGATGCGCAATCAGGCGAAGTGCGCGATCATCGAGGCGAATGTACGTTTGGTGGTCAGTATCGCCAAACGATATATCCATCGGGGAATGGAGATCAGCGACCTCATCCAGGAGGGGAACAAGGGGCTGATCACCGCGGTCGAAAATTTCGACTACCGCAAAGGATACAAATTCAGCACCTACGCGATATGGTGGGTGCGACAGGCCATTATCCGGGCGATTCACGAGAAATCCAAGACGATCCACCTGCCGGCGAACACCTTCGATCTGGTCGGAAAGGTCGAAAAGTTTACACGTGAATGGAACCTCAGGCACGGTATGCAGCCGTCGATGGAGGAGATTGCCGAGGGGATCGGCAGCACGGTTGAGAAAATCGAGACGGCACTTGAGTGTGCGGTGGATCCCATTTCACTCGATATGGAAGTGGGGTCGGAAGATGGGACGACCATCGGGGAGTATATTGAAGATACCCATTCGGAGGATCCGTTTCAGCGGTTGTCGCTGGTTTCATTGCGCCAGCATATTCATCAGGTGCTCGATACGCTCGATGCAAAGGAGAAAGAAACCGTGCTTATGCGTTTCGGTCTTGATGACGGGAGGATCAAAACGCTCGGCGAGATCGGCCAGAAGCTTCACCTGACCAATGAACGGGTGCGTCAGATCGAGATCAAAGCCCTGCGCAAGCTCAAACAGACCAGCCGTGCGCAGACGCTGCTTCCCTGGAAGGAGGGGATCGATATTAATGAAGATCTCGAGGATGAGCCGGAAGATGCGAGGGTCTGATCCGGAATGCCTTCCCGCCTCCCGCAGGATGCCTTCGACGATGCTATTTTCGAGGGGTGAAAGTATATTTCCTGCATGCAAATGAACCGCAACCTCCGTGAGCGCCTCCGCTCCGTAAAACTTTTTCTCCTCGACCTTGACGGCACCGTCTATCTCGGGGGCAAACCGATTGCCGGGGCGATTGATTTCGTGAGGAATTGCAGGCGCTGCGGCATCGAATACCTTTTCGTTACCAACAACTCGTCGAAGTCGGCATCCGAATATGAAAAGAAACTTTCCGGCATGGGGTTTCCGGTTGGTGCGGGCCAGGTCCTTACCTCCGGAGAGGTGACCGGCTGGTATCTGGCCGGGAAAAAGCCGGGAGCAACACTCTATGTGGTGGGGACCGTTTCGCTCAAGGCGGAGCTGGCGGCGCATGACCTGCAGGTGGTGGACGGCGCGGCGGGCTGGGTCGATTACGTTGTGGCGGGGTTCGATCGGGAATTAACTTATGATAAACTGCTCCCCGCAATAGAGCTGCTCTCCGCCGGCGCCCCGTTTATCGCGACCAACCCCGATCTGGTCTGCCCGGTGGGTGAAGGCCGGTACATCCCCGACTGCGGCTCGATCTGCGTACTGCTTGAAAACGCAACGCGGAGGGTGCCGATGTACATCGGCAAGCCCCATACAACGTTGATTGATTATCTCCGGGCGCGTCGGCGCGTGTCGCCGCGCTCCATGGCGGTTATCGGCGACCGGCTCTATACCGATATCGCCCTGGGATGCAATGCTTCGATCATGAGCGTCTGCGTGCTTTCAGGGGAATCGGACAGGGCGGCCGTTGCCAGATCGCCCTATCAACCGGATCTGGTCGTTGAAACAATCGCCGCACTGAACCGGTATTTGGAATGAGAAGGATATTCCCCTCTTTCAGTCACCTCAAACTGTTTTTTACACTCAAGTCCCCTTATTTTTTACCGATACTAGAAGCGGTATATTTCACTCAATCCGGGAGAAGTAATGAATTCCATCGCTGCAGCCGGATCAATCGAAGCCGTCAATACTATCCTTCAGATCGCCAATCAGGCAAGTATCGAGGCCGCCGAGAAGCTGATGAAGGTCAGTGTGGAGATGACGGTGGGCGCCGAGTGTGGAAAAGGGGCGGCTGTCGACCTGTCCGCCTGAAAAAAGGGCCGCAGCGCTCTTCGGCAAGCGCTCCTTCTCTGGGAATGCACCATTGTTGCTTTACCAATAATAGGGCCGGTGGCCCTCGTCCCACTCTTTCTTCCGGGCGATCGCTTGGCGGTATACCGCCTCGTACTCACGGGCCTGATGCTGCCAGGAAAAATCCCGCTTCATTGCTTTACGGATCATGGCGCGGATGTGGTGGGGGCGGTCGTACCAGGTGCTTACTGCCCAGCCCACCGTATAATAGAGGGCCTCTTCGGTGGGATCCCAGAACTTGAAACCGGTTCCTTTCCCGGTCGATTCGTTATACTGCTCGACCGTATCGTCGAGTCCGCCGGTCGCCCGCACGATGGGCAGCGTGCCGTAGTGCTGTGAATACATCTGGGTAAGGCCGCACGGTTCAAAGAGTGACGGCATGAGGAAAAAATCGCATCCGGCTTCGATCAAATGCGCCCGTTGATTATCAAATCCGATAAAACTCCCTATCCTCCCGCCATACCTGCGCGGAAGGTCTCTGAAATAGGATTCAAAGTGGCGCTCGCCGCTTCCAAGAATAACGAATTGCACAACCATATTCTGCATGATTCTTTCGAGCGAGCGTGCGATCAGTTCGAAACCCTTCTGCACGACGAACCGGCCGATGACGCCGATCAGTGCGACATGGTCATGCTGCTGCAGATCGAATTTCGCCTGCAAATGACGTTTGCATGCTCTTTTCCCGTCAAGCGAATCCGCGGAGAAACGGACGGGAATCAGCGGGTCGGTTTGCGGATTCCATACCGAATAATCGATCCCGTTGATAATTCCCTTAAAGCAGGAACCACGTGCCGAAAGATAGGGCGCGAGGCCGAAACCGCCGGACGGCGTCGTTATTTCACGAGCATGGGTGGGGCTTACCGTGGTGATGCAATCGGCGTAATAAATGCCGCCTTTGAGGAAACTGATACGATCGTACGATTCGAATTTATCTGAAGTAAAATTATGCCATCCGAGTCCCAGGTAGGGAAGGTGCGACTTCGGATAGACTCCCTGATAGGCGACATTGTGAATGGTCAGCACCGATGCCGTGTTCCCGAGCAGGCGGTCGTTCCAATGCCAGAGCTTGAGGTAGGCGGGAACCAGGGCCGTCTGCCAGTCGTGAGCGTGGACGACGGCGGGTTTGAAACCGGTATCTTTACAGAGTTGCAATGCCGCACGCGAAAGAAAACCGAACCGGCGCGGATTGTCGTCATAATCATGCATGGCGGCGTCGTGATAGAGCCCCTCGCGATCGAAATAGCGTCGATGTTCAATGAGGGAGACTGGTATGTCGCCGGCCCCCGCAGCCCGGTACACCGAACACCACTCTTCGACATCTCCCATCCAGACCCCCATGGGTTCGAGAGCGATCCGGGCATCGTGTTGTTTGAGATCGATGCCGCCATAACGCGGCATCACGATGCGGACATCATGACCGAACGATTTGAGCGCCGAGCAGAGTGCGCTCACTACGTCGGCAAGTCCGCCCACTTTGGCAAAGGGCTCGACTTCCGATGCGACAATTAGAATATTGAGGCCGACCCCGTTCGGTTTTTTTGCGGTTGGATGCATAGTCAATCCCCGTAAACGCCGGACACGTTAAACGTCGATGCAAAATACTACAAATCCGTACAAGGGACCAAACCACGTGGCCAGTACACATTGAACGTGAAAGAGACCGTAATGTAAATTACTATCGTTCCGCGGCATTTTTCTTTTACATGATAGGAATTATTGTAATGCCCCTACGTTGGACCGCCACCCTTCCCTTGGTGTTTTTTCTTATTACGGTAAATCGCGTTGTCGGATGGGCGGACAGCACCTTCGTGGGGGATCCCGCAATCGATCTTATTGTCGGAGATACGGCGGCTGGCGGCGGTGATCGGGTTGCCGAGAGTGATGACTCTCTGGCCGCACCCGATGTGATGCCTGAAGTAGTCTCTTTTGTAAAAGCCGAGTATCCTGCGGAACTGCTGCGGCAGGGGGTTGCCGGGACGGTGCTGCTCAAACTGCTTGTCGGCGAAACCGGCGTTGTCGACAGCGTCACAGTGGACAGCGGCATTCATCCGCTGCTCGACAGCGCGGCAGCACATGCCGCCCGTCGCTTTCAATTTACTCCGGCACGGGCGGACGGAGCACCGGTGGCGGTGTGGCTGCAGTACGCCTACCGTTTCACGCTCGACGACGTGATCGATTCTCTGGTTCCGTACGAAAACTTTACCGGGAAGTGCATCGAGAAGGGGACGAAAAAACCGATCGTCGATGCGGTCGTTGCAGTTACCTTCGTTGATTCCGCAGTCGATACCGCGCTCCCGATGCCGTGGAGCGCCTATCTGCGGGCAATCGGGTCCTTCAACGGTCAGCAGCTTGACGAAAAGCATCTTGTCGCCGCCACCGATTCGACCGGCGCTTTTCGTTTTTATTCACTTCCGGCATGCAGCGTCGAGGTGGCGGTGATCGTTCCGGGGTATGCGCAGTTCACCACCCGCGAAAAAATCAACCGAAGCGAAGTGCTGTCGGCAAAATATTTCATCGAACGGTTCTCCTATTCCGAATACGAGGTGGTCGTTTACGGCAGGGCGGTTGAAAAGGAGATCAGTCGCCGACAGTTGTCAATCAACGAGGTGCGCCGTATTCCCGGTTTCGGCGGCGATGCCGTCAAGGTGATTCAGGCGCTTCCGGGCGTCGCGCGGCCGGTAATGGGATCGGGGGAGATCATCGTTCGCGGCGCCCCCACCTGGGACTCCCGCTTTCTGCTCGACGGGATGGAACTCCCCACCCTCTACCACTTCGGCGGAATCAAATCGGTCTACAACTCGCTGGGGCTCGAATCGATCGATTTCTATCCCGGAGGATTCGGAACGAGGTACGGCGGGGCAATCGCCGGCATCGTCGAACTGACCCCACGGAAAGGAGACGGAGAACGCATCAAAGGGCAGGGAGAATTCAGTTCGCTCGACGGATCTTTTTTTATCGAAGGTCCGGTACGCGACAGCATCACGCTGATCGTGTCGGCACGCCGCAGTTTTATCGGGGAAATCATCCGACAGATCTTCACATTTTTCCCCGAACAGTTTCCGTTTTCCATCTATCCTTTCTACTGGGATTACCTATTGCGGGCCGATGTGAAAACGGCCAGAGCAGGCCGTTTCTCCTTGACCCTTTTCGGTTCGCGCGACAGTGTGAGCCTGATCTATCCTGAAATGCGGTTCGGCAGCGAAGAGATTTCGGAGCAGACCGATCGCCTCGGGTTGAATACGACCTTTCATATGGGCATCGCCGGCTGGGAGTGGGACATTGCCGAACAATGGAACAATTCGCTGAAGTATAATTTGACAAAAGCCTATTCCGGTTTTACGTCGGGTTTATTCATCGTCCGACAGGAGATATGGATCAACCACGTCAGGGATCAGCTCTCCTGGGTCCTCTCAGACAAGGTTCGCCTCAACGCCGGTGCCGACATGCAGTGGATCAAACCATACATGATCCTGGTGCTTCCGAATGCGTTCAACGTCGCCCCTCCCGACACGATGGAAAACTGGTTGTTCGCCGATATCGGCGGATACCTCAATGTCGAATGGAAACCCGTTGAGCGGTTGCTGATCATTCCGGGAATCAGATGCGATTACTATCCGGAACTCGCCTACGACGGATCGGTCGTTCCCGCATTCTGGGACTACCGGAGTTTCGATAACGACCGCGGTTTTTCCGGGGAACCGTCGGCGCGCCTCATCGCGAGATATGAATTTGTGAAGAATCACACCGCGAAAGTGGCGATAGGCACCTATAATCAATCCCCGAAACCGATGGGGGAAGTGATCCATCCGCAGTGGGGCGATCCGACCATGCCGGCGACCAAAGCCGCTCATTACGTGGGCGGTTACGAATGGCAGATTACCGATGTAATCAGCGCCGATGGCCAGCTTTATTTCAACAAGCAATGGGATATCCCGGTATACATCGATAAGGCGGAGCTTGTAGAGAGCAATGAGCCGCAGCCGCTTTATCGTAAAAACGGCCTGGGCCGCATGTACGGATTCGAACTGCTCCTGCGCCACCGGCAGGGTGAGCGTTTTTTTGGCTGGCTTGCCTATACGCTTTCCCGGAGCGAACGCTTCAACCGGATGAACGACGAGTGGGAGCTGTACGGGGCGGATGAAACCCATCATATACAGCTTCTGGGAAGCTGGAGGCTGAAGCGAAACTGGGAAGCGGGCTTCAGGTTGCGGTATGTGACTGGAAAACCGACAACGCCGGTGATCGGGGCCATTGAAATTGAGAACGCTTCGGGCGGCTTCAGCTACCGTCCTCTATACGGCCCGGTACATTCCGAACGTGTCGATCCCTTTTTCCAGCTCGATGTGCGTATCGACAAAAAGATCGTTTTTGACAAATGGATGTTCTCGCTGTTTCTGGACCTGCAGAACCTGAGCTGGTTTATTTACAAGAGCCCCGAATTTGAAATTTATAATTATGATTATACGGAAAAGGCCGTTTTCAGTAACTTCCCGATGTATGCCATCGGTCTCAAAGTGGAGTATTAAGAAGGATTGGCATGAAACGCTGGATTGTTTCTCTTGCGCTGGTGTGGCCGCTGCTTGCGGGATGCATTCAATTTTCAACGCAGTACGAACGCATCGACGCCGACAAGGTGCGGCTTCTTGATTTTGTCTATGAACCCGCCGAGGCCGCTCCGGGTGATACGGTCGAACTGCGGGCGCTTTTTGCCGGGAAGGCTTTGACGCCGGAAGCAATTACGTGGCGGGTATCATATAAGGTGGTTAAAACCCTCGGAGGACTCGACACGGCATTGGACGAACGGCCGCTTGAGTGCGTGGCGGGACGGTGTTCATTGTCTCAACAGACCAGCTGCATTTCCGTGCACTTCGTCATTCCGGAAGACTGTATTGCACAGAGCCCGATGGTCAAGGAAAACGTTGCGGCGCTCTTCACCGATGAATTGCGCGATATGCTTCCTCCCGGTATCGATGCATCATCGGTCGACCAAACGGTCGGTCTGGTCGATTACCTTTCACATATGGCGGCTTCAGCAGATTCTCAGCAATTGGGTCGGATAAGCGACAGCCTGCGCAGCAGTATGCCCGAGGTAATGGCGCAACTGCCGCTGTTGCTGCAGCTGCTGACGGTCCAGATCCGACTCTTCGCCGATATCGCCGGCGAACACCGGATACAGAGCGATTATTCGGTGAGTTACCACCGGAGGTTCGCGCCGCTGCCCGGCGCTGGGATTTATGAAAACCACAATCCAGCCATCGATTCGGTGCGTATTTGTAAAGTCAAAGGGATTGCGCTCATGAGTTACGATCCGCAAAGCAACGACGCCGAATTTCTGAAGCTTTCCGTTCATGCGGACTCCGCTACAGTGGTGACCGTCGACAAGGGATATACCTATTTTATCGAGGTCGCCGCCGGCGGGCGCGATTCGGTATACACGATCGGCGACATCGCCGGCGGCAAGACGCCGGCAAAGCTCGAAGACCTTACCGCCGAGTGGTTTTTTCAGATGGAGGAAGAGGAGATCGACGGGCTTTCACCGAACGATCTGATGAATATCGCCGCGCTGGGTGATCTGAACGGCATCCTCGCTCCGCCGCGTAAAAAACAGGTTACGCATTTTACCGTCTGGGTCCAGGTTACCGATTCGAAACTCGGCATCATGAATCGATCGCAGGGATCAATGATCGCAGAAGTGCATGGCCGGTTCGAATACTCCGACGCGTATCTCGAACAGTTCAAATAAAACCGTTCCGCCACGGAATGCCGTGAGGCAACGCAGCCGCTTCGTGGTTGTTCTGTTATAAATAATGGTTTATTAATTCTACTTTGTTAGATGGTCAGGTTGACTCTTTTATCTGTACAATTTTCGCCTCACCCCAACACCTCGTCCCGCACTGCGGGAGCACCCCTCTTCCCCTCTCCGTCAACGGAGAGGGGAAGAGGGGCCGGGGGAGAAGAGGTGAGGCGAACGTCGGGAAGAACTCGAAGTCGTGCGATGTAACAAAGTAGAATTAAGTTCCCTAATATCAATCATCCGCCGAAACAGTTGTCGCTTTACCGCTTAAACGATATACTTGATTATATGAAGGTCTTTCGGCTGTCCCCGGTTGTTCTTGGGTGCGGCATCATCATCTGCACTCGTGTGTCCTCATTCGGCGCTCCTCCGGGCAAACCGACCTTTGGATTCTCCTTCCTCGAGGCCAACGGTATAGATCAGCATGATGCGGCGGCTTACAGTCAGGTGCTTCGTGCGGCGATCGACAATGCGGGAGTATATAAATGCCTTGAATTTTCGGATATGTCCATGCTTCTTGCGGAGCAAGGCCTGTCCGACCGCTGCACTGATGCGCACTGTGCGGTTGTAGCGGGGCAGATTGTCGATGCCGACTATTTCGGTTTCGGCACTATTGGAAGCGTCGGCGAGGCATTTATCATAAGCATGCAAGTCGTTGAAGTTCGCACCGGCAGAATTGTAAGCGATATTTCGGAATTTCATAAGGGTAAAAAGGCGGCTTTAAATAATAAAACAATCCACCGTTTTGCCCGGAAATTGAGCGGTCTCGAGAAGAAGAGAAACGGACGGAAACGGTAGATCCTCCGAACAAGCCGGTGACAAAAATGCACGCGGAAATAATTATTGCACGATTGATTTTATTTGAGTATATTATTATCACCAGCAATTACTTTCCTACCTGCAAGGCCCTCTTGCAGCAAT
>JAFGNB010000356.1 GCA_016927235.1 Chitinispirillaceae bacterium | reverse complement strand
TTGCGGTATACTGCCCTCCGTATCCGTGTCGATTGTTTCACCGGTCCGGGCAACAGGCCCGCGCTCCATCCGGCATGCAACCCGTGCAATGGCGGGAGCCGTTTTTACCATTCCGGTCTCCTTTGCCGGAAAAAAGGCGGCGATTGCGGTCTACGATTGTAAGGGAAGGCTCGTCGGCAAAACAATCACCGAAAAAGGAACATTTACATTCACAACTCCGGGACGGTCGTCAGGCATTCATATCCTCACGCTGCGACCCGAGCAGTAATGCGATACCCGTTGAAACGGTTCTAAAATAAAGGGTCCCGTATGGTAGACAAAAGAGTGCTTGGATTCCTTGTAGTTTTGATAATATGCGGGCCACTCAACGCCGGGGCTCCCATTAAGGTCGCCTGCATCGGTAACAGCATTACGCAGGGAAATATGGGCGGCGTGTACGTTCCTACGCTTCAGAACCTGCTCGATTCAGGCTACACTGTTCAAAATGACGGCATAAGCGGAACCACCATGCTCCGGGCCGGGGATAATCCCTACTGGAAAAACGGCAAACTGCCTGATGTCTTCAACCTGCAGCCCGACATCGTCACCATCAAGCTCGGTACGAACGACACGAAATCCTACAACTGGAACGGACGTGCTTCCCAATTTAAAAAAGATTACGAACTCATGGTCGACACGGTCGCCAACATGGCGAGCAGACCCAAGGTATGGGTGGTGATCCCCGTACCCATCTGGAACAACACCTATGGTATTCAGGCCGGCGTTCTGCAGGAAATGATTCCCATTCTGTGGCAGGTTGCCTTTGATAAAAAGGTCCCGCTCATCGACGCGTACACCCCCCTTCTCAATTTCCGGCAATACTTTTCCGACGGCGTGCATCCCAACCAGGCCGGCGCCGATTCCATAGCGTCGGTTATTTACCGGGCGCTCTCCGGACCGCCGCACATGCTGTTCTCCGATACCGCCGTTGTTTGTACGGTGTCAACGGGCCGGCCGGATATATCGGCGGCGCGGTATGTGAGCGTCTGCAACACCACCCATTCGCCCGTCCTCGATTCGATAACGGTGACCGGCGCGGCCGACTGGCTCGTTACGACAAGCGCCAGTATCGACCGCAACCATCAGAAAATCGGTTTCGCGGCGGACGGTTCGAAAGCGCCCCGGGTTGCCGGAACGTATACGGATACGGTCACGCTGTCCGCGGAAAACGCGCAGCCGCCATCCCGTAAAATCATCGTAAAACTTATTGTAAAGCAGGGAACAGGGGTCGCCTCCACGAACTCGCGTTACTTACGACCCGTTATCGTATCGTCAACGGGCGCTGCAGGTTTTCATGAGACGGCCGTGACGATCCCCGCGACGAGGCGCTTTCATGTCAAGGTATTCGACCTGCGCGGCGGGTGCTTGAAAAGCGTTGTCGTTGACGGAACGGGCACCCGGCGGATCGGACTGCCGGCCCGTTCGCCGTCGGTGTATCTGGTCCATGTGACGGATGAGATTACCGCGGGCCGTTCGGTTGAACCGAACAGTGCGCCATGATGCACCCCCGGAAGGCCACTTGCCGCGTATCGGTTTCGCTCCCCGCCGGCACCCTGCCTTCCTTGCATCGGCACTATTCATTGCCGTCGCGGGGGCAGGATTATCGGAAGCGGGAATCCGGTGCACGGTTCTTCAGCCGGCGATATTTCAATAGATTGGAAGGCCGCCGAAGGAGTGTTTTCAAACCTGCCACCCCCTCTGTTGCCACCCGCAACAGCCCGTCTTCTCTATTGAACTGTAGAAAATCGAATAAAATTCGTATATATTTAAACGCATGGCTGTTGACTCTGATAAACCCAACATATTCAATTATTTCAATTACCGGGAGTATCTTTCGGCCCTGTTTAATTACAACAAGGCGATCAATCCCATATTCTCCCACCGCTATATAATTACAAAAGCGGGTTTCAAATCCCCCAATTCCCTCAAGAATGTAATCAACGGTGAAAGAAACCTCTCCGTTGAAGGTGCGGAGCGTTTCGCGACGGCATTTAAAATGGAAACCAAGGAACGTGTCTATTTCATTTTGCTCGTCCAATTCAATACGGTCAAATCTCCGAAAGAGAAGGAGCGTTGTCTGTCGGAACTGCTTAAATTGCGGAAGTCTTCATTACCGGCAGGACTGAAGGATGAACAGATGGATATCATGAGCGCATGGTGGCATGTCGCGATCAGGGAGATAACCGCCCTGCCGGACTTTAAAAATTCATCCCTGTGGATCTCTCGCGTTCTGATGCCGCCGATCAAGAAAGGTGACGCCGCGTCATCGCTTCATTTTCTTAAAAAAACGGGATTCATCCGTAAAACCGAAATCGGATGGAGACCGGTGGAAAAAATCATGCAATCCGATCCTGAAGTAACTCATATTTTCGCATCCCAATTTCACCGTGAAATGATCAGGCTCGGTATGGAAGCCATCGCCCGGTTTTCGTACGAACGTCGTGAGATAAGCAGCACGACGCTGCGCCTTTCCGGCCGTGATGTTCCCCATGCCAAGTCCCTGCTCCAGCACTTCCGCCGACAGATGCTTGATTTCGCCTCGAACAGCCAGGACGCCGATCAGGTATATCAACTCAATTTCCAGTTCTTCCCCCTGGTCAACCCCGACCGGTCGCACCGGATCAATAAAAAGAAAGAGCGGCAGCCATGAAACGCAACCGCAGCAGACAGGCCGCCTTCTGGTTGTTGCTGTTTTCAGTGCTGCACGCCCTTTATTGCGTTAACAACAGCGTCGTCGACTCGGGCGGCGGACTCGACATCGGCAATCCGACCAAAATCTCCGTCGTTGACTCGCTCAACCGGCCGGTCGCGCATGCATCGGTCAAGATACTCCCGTCAGAGGCCTGGTTTACGAACACTTTCAGCGGCAACGATCTGATTGCCGACAGCGCCACCACCGATAAGTCTGGCCTTGCGCTCTTCGATTCACTCGCGGAAGGCAATTACAATCTACAGGTCGACCACGCTTCGGGTGGAGCTTTTATACGGGGCTACCGAAAAGAGAATTCCGGGTCGGTTACCGCCATAACGATCAGGCGATACGGTTCCGTTTCGGGTAAAATCAGCAGCGATTCCGGCACTCCAGTATTGATCACGATGGAAGGGACCGCTTACAGCACCAAAGTCAATCAGGACGGTTCGTATGCTTTCAGCGATATTCCTGAAGGCGAATGCTTCCCGGTAATCATGGACATCGACTCACAATGGACATTCGCGCATACGGTCGCGGTCATCTCCTCGGAGGCGTCCGTCAACAACGAGGAGGTATCCTTCGGTTCGCTCCTGATCGATGATTTCGAGGATTCCGCGAACACAAGGAGGGTGGGCAGATTCGTCGATTACAGCTACATATATGCCATGCATGAAGACGTGGATAGTGCATCGGCCGCTTACCGGATTGTAAGCGGGGGAATCGGCGGGGGGAACGCCCTGGAA
>JAFGNB010000036.1 GCA_016927235.1 Chitinispirillaceae bacterium | reverse complement strand
GTTCGGAACCGCGGTGACGAGCCTGACACCGAGTATTACCCATACCGGTGCGGCCATCGATCCGGATACGGGCGCTGCACGGGACTTTACCAACCCGGTGACGTATACGGTGATTGCAGCCGATGGAACGAAACGGTTCTATACGGTAACGGTTATTGTTGCCCCGGACACCGCGAAAGAGATTACCTCTTTTCATCTGTCATGCCCTGAGGTGACGGGGGCGATCGATGATTTAAAGCATTTAATAACCGTCTATGTCCCGTTTGGAACAGCGGTAACCTCACTTGCTCCGACCATTACCCATACCGGCGCGTCCATTATTCCCCTTTCCAGCTCGGTCCAGGACTTCTCGAGCCCGGTTACCTACACCGTGACCGCCGCCGACGGCTCGACATTGAGCTATACTGTTTCGGTGAAAATAGCGAACGCTCTACCGACAAAATTGAAGATTTTATTTGTCGGCAACAGCATCACCCACCATGAACCGTCCCCCGAACTCGGATGGTATGGAGATTGGGGCATGGCTGCTTCTTCCAAAGAAAACGATTATGTCCACATCCTGATATCCAAATTGTCGGACTGTTTTTTAAGTACCTCATTCGCCTATCAGGAAGAAACGGTGGTAAGTTGGGAGAATAATTTTTCAACGAGCCTGTACGTTTTCCAGGACATTATCAACTACTGCCCCGACATTTGTATTGTCAGGCTTGGAGAAAATGTCGATGAGGAGTATGCGAAAAACAACAATTACTATTCTGAGTTGACTAAATTGATTACATTCTGTATTGATTCCTCAACGAAGGTTATAGTAACCGGTAATTTCCATCCTTCTTTTTACAAGGACTCAATACAGCAATCCGTTGCTTTGGATAATGGCTGGCACTATGTTGATTTTAAACATATCGGCGCCGATCCCGCCAATTATGCTTATGGATTATTCAGTGATCCGGCTGTTGCATCACACCCCTCCGACGCCGGGATGAAGGAGATGGCACTAAGCATTTATTATAAAATTCAGGAGATTTTATTCAATCAATGACAGGGTGTTGAACCGCCTAATAAAAAAATGTCCAGGCAAATCCCACGGCGCCGACGCCGAAAAGTACGGCGCCGCCGATTGCGGCGACTCTTCCGGCGTTCGCTTTTGCCCGTGACTGTTCATCATCAGTATCTTCAGAATAGTGACGGTACATAGCCACTCCCACGGCGCCCAAAACCAGTCCTGCACCCGCAGTAATGGCCATCCCTATCCTCAACTGGGGATAGGCGGTTTCGTATCCGCGGTGATTTTTATGCTGAATGGTTTCCGTAACGTTATGTACCGCGACAGGCTCGACAAAAACACCCTCCTGCTCAGGATAACGGAACACGATCGGGGAATTATCCGCTATTTTCATCATCCGTTCACCGATTTTCACGTTCTGAAATTTATTATCGATGAAGCGGACCGAATCAAGTGCCATCGATACGTCTTTTCCTGAAACGACAATGCCGTATTTACTATCCGAAATGATCGTATTACTCATGGTGAGTTTTGCCGAATCGGGAAGATAGATCCCGTCCCAGCGGGTTTCGACCCGGGGATCGATCGGTCGAAAATAACTTCTGTTGTCGAGTTTCCGGAAAATGACAGGCGCGTCCTTGGTCCCGGAGCAAACGAGCGTCCCGTTTACCACGAGCATGGCGTTCTGGGTAAAGAGAATCTTGGTTCCGGGATAAATGGTTATCACTTTTCCCTTGGCGACTAAGATATCATGCGGGATAAGATAGGTCCCGGGTGAAAGATCGCCTTCCTGTTCGGCGTTAACGAGCGGTTGAATGCCGGAATGACGGTAGAACTGTATTTCCTCCTCTTGGGGGTCAATCGTCTGGGCGGTTGTAGAAAAAAAACAGTACAGGATACAACAAACGAACAGCTTCGTCGGTGGCAGCCCCGGTGTTTTTTTTTCTGTTATCTTCATTCCTCATGCTCCTTTTTCTCCCCTTTGCTATGGGTTTCCCGGACTTGTCCATCTACAGCAGCACTAGAGGGGAGACATCAGACGGGTGATTCTGTAAAATAGGTTATGACCATAAAGTATCAAAATCGAACCATCTTCTTTTAAAACAAGATTCCTCTTTCAGCTCCTGCTTCCACTACCGGAGTATGACAAGCGAATTTTACCATAGCATGATAATCAATGGGAAGCTATTTGTATGCCAAAACGTATAAGCAATCCAACGGCCAACAATGCAGCGACGATTCTGATGATAATTTCTGCTGATGAGGTGACCTTCCTGTCAATCCGTGAATGAAGAATAACCGGGCTTATCGGTCGCTTCGCCTCTTTAGAGATAATCTTCTCAGGGCCGGCGTCGAGGATTTCTTTCAGTTGAGATTCAAATTGATCGTTATTCTTTTGTCCGTTCTCATTTCCATGATTTTTCATCATAGCTCCTTCGTGGAAATGATATGTAGTGAAAATTACTTTAAATCACGCGATCATTTAAAGGGTACTCCCGATTTTAGCATTTATTTTCACTAAAAACTTGACCCTCAAAACATGTTTTGGTTATTTTACCCTTCTCTAATCAACAGAATTATACCTCCGTCCTGATGATCAAGGGATGTTTTCAGAACAGGGACCGAATCGAAAATATGTAGACCTTCATATCCACACCATGTATTCCGACGGCATAAGCACCGTCGATGAAGTATTGGAAGAGGCATCATTGAAGCATTTGAAGGCCCTTTCCATAACCGATCACGATTGTATGGATGCTTATCCGAATGTGATAGAACGCGGTTTAAAATTGGGTATAGAGGTCATCCCGGGTGTCGAGCTCTCAAGTGAAATCGAGGGGAATGATATCCATATTTTAGGCTATTATGTTGACCCGGATCACCGGATATTTTCAGAAAAACTGAAAGAAATGAAAGAAGCCCGTTTTATTAGGGCCCAAAAAATCGTTGAAAACCTTAATAATCAGGGCATCGACCTGCGGTTTGAGACAGTCCTTTCCATTGCGGGAGTCGGTGCGATAGGTCGTCCTCATATTGCAGCCGCATTGATGAAAGAGGAGTTCGTTTACTCTTTCCGTGAGGCGTTCGATAAATACATCGGATACGGCCTTCCCGCTTATGTCGAAAAACTGAAAATGCATCCTAAGGAAGTGTTTGATCTTATTAAAAGCGCGGGCGGAATACCGGTACTGGCGCATCCGGGGGTGACGAATGTCGATGTACGGATACCTGAATTTATCCGGGACGGTCTACAGGGCATCGAAGTTTATCATACTGAACATCCTAAAAGTGTCGAGCGCTACTATTTCCGTATCGCCAAAAAGAATCACCTTGCTTTTTCGGGGGGTTCCGATTTTCATAATCATAACCATAATAAATCGGAAATCGGTTATCCCAATGTGCCTTACGAAGCGGTTAATAGCATCAAAGCGCTTCGCGGGACGAATCACGGTGAGGAATGAATGGTTACCGTGCCTGTAATTCTCGCGGGCGGCATTGGCGAAAGATTCTGGCAGATGAGTCGCTCTTCGTCGCCGAAACAGTTGCTTCAACTGGTCAGTTCGAAAACGATGGTTGAAGAGACCCTCACCCGTGTTTCTCCCCTGTGCAGCCGTTCCGTAAAACCGCTTATTATTACCGGCAGGAATATCGCTCGTCGCATGAAGAAACTGCTGCCTTCACCTATGGATTTTAACTGCATCGTCGAACCTGTAGGTAAAAATACCGCGCCGGCGATTCTGCTCGCCGCAGCATGGATCGAAAAGAGATATGGCCCCGCCGTGATGGTCGTCCTCAGTGCCGATCATGATATACGGCCCAGATCCGCTTTTCTCTCCGCAGTTCGTACCGCAGTTCGATTCGCAAGGTCACATGAGGCACTGGTAATCTTCGGTGTTCAACCGGTCAGGCCGGAAAGCGGATACGGTTATCTGCACATCGGCGACGCCGTCGCGTCGAATCGTAATTCAACGGTATACAGGGTGAAGAAATTCATCGAAAAACCGTCGCGCGAAAAAGCGCGGAATTTTACAAAAAAGAAATCCTATCTTTGGAACAGCGGAATGTTCGTATGGAGAACATCGGTGATACTCCGGGAATTCGAAGCGCTCCTGCCCGAGCTCGCCGGCACCATATCGGAACCGGTCGAGCGGAATTTCTCGCAAAACAGCATCAACCGTTTCTACGGTAAAAGCAGTAACATATCGATTGACTACGGCATAATGGAACGTTCCGAACGAGTATATGCGGTCGTCGGTGATTTTTTATGGGATGATATCGGTTCATGGGAGGCGATCGGCCGGATTCACGGCAATAACGCTTCCGGGGTAACTATTGTCGGAAACAACATTCTCGAGTTCGAGTGTAAAAACAGCATTATATTCAATCACTCCCCTGCAACCGTCGCCGCGATAGGATTGGACGATACGGCGGTGGTCGTGACCGATGACGCACTGCTTGTCGCGTGCCGCTCAAAGCTTCCCGACCTTAAGAAGTATCTCGCACTTATTAAAAAGAAAAAAAATCTCCCGAAAGAGCTGTTCTGATACATCCATATAGCAATACTTTCGGTTGATAGCGACGACCCGTTTGCAATAATGAGTTTTTCATGGCTCCACCGACCTATATGTTTATCGCAGGAGACCCGTCGGGAGATCGGCATTCCGCGGCGGTGATTAAAAACCTTCAAAACGAAAATCCCTCATGCCGATGCATCGGGATAGGCGGTCCGGCAATGAAGGGGGCCGGTTTTACTTCCCTGCTCCCATTCGAACCCTTTAACCGGATGGGATTTATCGAGGTGATCGCACACCTGCCGTTTTTTTTAAAAGCGCAAACGAAATTGGTGCACTGCCTGGGCAACGAGAAACCTGACTGCCTCGTCTGCGTCGATTACAGCGGTTTCAATATTCCAATTATGAAAACCGCCAGAAAAATGGGTATTCCGGTTGTCTGGTATATTGCACCGATGGTATGGGCCTGGAAAAAACATCGTGCAACCATACTTGCCAGGTATGCATCGCATATTTGCTGCATATTCCCGTTTGAAGTACCCTTTTTCCTGCCGTATACCGATCGCGTCAGTTTTGTGGGAAATCCTCTTGCAGAAGACCGGCCGTGCATGCGGTTCTTTAAATACAGAGTTCCCGACAACCCTCTTCTCGCAATAATCCCGGGGAGCAGGCCTCAGGAGGTTACACGGATACTGCAACCGATGGTCGGCGCATATAAACTGCTGAAAACCACCTATCCCGCACTCAGGGCAACGGTTTCACGATATGCCTCACTTCCGGAAGATCTTTTTATTAAAACATGCAAAGGAACCGATATTGAAATCCACAACGGATCGCTCTCCGATCTTCTTCTGAAAACGGATATCGCCCTGGTTACTTCAGGCACTGCAACGCTGGAAACCGCCCTCATGGGTATTCCCCATGTTATCGTGTATAAAACATCACCGATAACCTATACGATTTTTAAACATTTTGCTACAATATCCTCTATAGGGTTACCTAATATTATTGCAGGAGAAACCGTTGCACCGGAATGCATTCAACGGTATGTTACAGAAAAGGAATTAGCCGAACGAGTGATCCGATTTCTCTCCGATGAGTCTTTGTACCGGAAAACAGCGGAGAGGCTTCTTCAAATAAGTGATCTGCTGGGAGCGGAAAAACCGTCGCATGCCGTCGCCGATATTATCAGAAGATGTTCTCTCAAGTAATTGCTTTGAACGATCGGACACGTTCATCAAGGAAACTATGAATAAAATGGTGTTGACAATCCTGCTGCTTTTCCTTGGTTCATGCGAACTACGAGCCGACTACCGCGGTGGAAATTTTAAAATAGCAGTGACGGCGCATTCCGAAAATGCACCACACCTCATCGAAAACGATATAATCAAGGGGGAGATCGACAGCTTCCTCCATGTGATTGATACGATTACCCGGCTTGCCGTCCGGCCGGGCCAGCTGATCATGCGGAGAAAGTTCGAAACGGAAAGCTACGGTTTTTACCGGGGTGTTTTGGATACCGCCGCCTTCACCCTTCGGCCGCCTCTTTTCTCCTTCCCCTTCCCGCACTGGGCACGTTGTGAAGATATGCTGCAGTATCGATTCTACCGTTTACCCACCGAATCGATCGGTGCGGACGAGACAATCCTTTACTTCGATAATGAGCGGCTCTATACCCGTTTTTATTCCCGGTTGTACTATTTCCGCAACGGTATCTGGTTTCCCCTGGACGGATCGGCAAAAAAACCGGTCGGATCCATCTCGATTCATTCCAACCCGTCGGGTGCGGGCATAGTCGTCGACGGCGCGCCGACCGGCAGAGTTTCTCCCGACACCATCGAAGGGCTTATCGGCGGGGTCCACACGATTGAGTTGCGTTTGTCAAATTACCAGTTCTTTCGAAAAAAAATCCGCATCGTTCCCGACAGCACGGTTTCGGCCTCTTTCGAGTTGATCGCCGACGTCGACACCGTCTTCATTACCGGGGAGGCATCCTACGGCCTTCTGCTTCTTCCCGAACCTCCCCTCGACCGGCCGTACGTCGTTGATGATTCCGTCAAGGTTTATACGGCCCGTATCAGACTCGCTCCCGGAAGTCATCGCCTCCAATGGGACGGCGACGAACGTTATGTGCCGGTCGATTCGGTCATCGAGATACCGGAAGGAAAAGTCGTCTATTTCGACTACCTTTTCGAGCGCCGCTACGGAATCGTGCGTCTCATCCCCTTTCCGGCCGATGCGGAAATCTGCATCGATCAATTCGGCTGCGGCACCGGTGAACGCGTCGAAGAGCTTCCCGCGGGTTTCTACCGCATCAATACGTACCGTCTCGGTTTTCAGAAGGTGAAACACGACCTTCACGTCATTGCCGACACCATTACCTCGCTTCGCATCGATCTGAGGCAGGTTCCCGACGGCGACGGCGACGGATATATCGACAGCCTCGATGTATGCCCTAAGGAATACGGCCTGTATAACGGGTGCCCAACTCCTCATTTGAAAACAGCTGTCAAGGGGATTGTCGAAGAAATAAGCGATTTCGTGGCGACGGACTCATTGACATTCGGATTCTCATTAATGGGAATCGTTTCAAAGACGCCGACGAACCAGCATTTCCGGAATTTTCTCTCCGTTTTCTCAAGCGGTAAAACGGGCGGGGTGAACAACTACCGGGGAATGACGATTCTCAATTCGTTTTCAATACTGTATCGCGGGCTTTTCGGCATTTTCGAACTCGGGCAGTGGTCGGCCGGGCTGCATTATCAACGCTCCGATACGCTGTATCTCAATCCCAACCATATCGTCTATTTCGATTCGCTCCTTGATGTCGAACCGCGCGTGTATTTTCCTTCAACCGCCGTCGGACTGGGGTTTCATTACAACCGATCCTGGCTGAACATCGCTTACGCGATCGGGTATCAATGGGAAGACATCATCCTTGACCAGATTTTCAGTCTCTCCGATAATTCCCTGGTTCAGGTGACGTTCGATAATGACTGGTGGTTTCACCAGGTGAATATCGAGGCGGATTTCAATCACGGCGATCTGTTTGTCCCTTCGCTCTACTGCACCTTTAAATTTCCTTTCGGTCCATACAAACGCACCCGCTGGATGGCACTTAATGCCGGCTTGCAGATGAAAATATTCACCCATCCGTTCCGTTACCATGATAAGGAGCGCCATGAATAATCAATTCTTTTTTTTAATCCGCCGGGTTATTGCCGGTATACTGTTGCTTTCCCTGTTGATGCTTCCATATTGCGGCGGCGGATTCAAGTCCGACAGCCCGAATGCCCCTCAGCTCGAGGATACGGTATTCGGAAAGGACACCTTGATGGAATAAAGGGAACCGATCGCCGAACAAACCCAATTGCCTGTTGAACTGAGGGGTCCCACACTGTTATTTTCCCTCTATCTGAACTGTTTCATTCAATGCGATTGATACTCTTATTTTCCAATGATCGAGAGAAAGGCTCCTCCGCCGAAATGAATAATAGACTGCGTGTATGTCGAGCGGCTTCAATCATCAAAATGGCGTCTGTTGTCTCAACCGCGTGCTCGATGCTCGTCGCACAACCGCTTTCCCCGCTTCAATCAGCGAAATCACACTACGGCGTAGACAGCGTCTCTCAATTATCAGCCGATCAGCTGTCCGATTTCGAGCAACAGGCACGCCAACGCGGCTATACCGAACAGCAGATCGACATGATGAAGAGACGGTATTCCACTGATCGATTATCACGTGTTACCGATTCGACGGGCTTTTTCATTGATTCTTTACCACCTGAAAAAGAAACGGCTGAAGATACCACTCCGTCCGACTCAATCCCGCCGCCGAAAGAAAAAACGATCCCCGATACCTGCAACTACTTCGGTTACTCGCTGTTTGAAAACGTTCCCGATGCCTTCAAACCCAACGCGTTCGGCCCGGTCGATCCCGGTTATCTGGTCGGCCCCGGAGACGTCCTGCGACTCTCCGTATGGGGGGAGGTGGAGTTTCAGTACGAACTTAAAATCAGTAAAGAGGGAAAGATATTCATTCCCGTCGCGGGCCAGGTGTATGTGACCGGAATCCCCTTCGAACAGCTTCAGGCGAAACTGCACTCCATTTTATCAAAACATTACTCGGGCCTGGCATCGCATCCGCCGAAATCGTTTATGGATCTGTCCATTGCGCAGATAAGGCCGATACGCATTTTCGTGATGGGCGAAGCGGCCTCGCCGGGAGGTTATACGGTTTCCAGCGCATCGACCGCTTTCAACGCGCTTTACAGCATCGGCGGGCCGCTGGTTTCCGGAACCCTGCGAAACATCACGGTGCTTCGCAATGGAAAAGAACTTGCCGTTGTCGATATGTACCACTACCTCGTTTCCGGAAAATGCAGCACCGATGTCCGGCTTCAAAACGACGATGTCATCTTCATCCCCCGAAGGGGAAAAACCGTTACAGTCAGGGGTTCCGTGTTCAGACCGGCGATTTACGAACTTACCGAACATGAAAATCTGCTTGCACTGCTGGATTATTGCGGCGGCGTCATTCCCGAAACCAATATCGAACACGCGCTCATTCACCGGGTGGTCCCTTTTCAGCAACGCACTCCATCTTTGCCAAAGGTTGAAGTCGTTGATATCGATCTGCGGAAAACAATCATTCAGCGGGAAGATATCCCCCTTTTCGACAATGATACGTTGCATGTTATCCCCCTCTCTTACGACCTTCGCAATTATGTGCTTCTGAAGGGTGCGGTCCGTTATCCGGGAATGTACGAATGCAACGGCATCTCCCTCCATACGTTGATTTTTACGCTCGGAAAACCGATCGACGAAAAAGCATTCACTAAAAGAGCCGACCTTATCCGGCGAAACGATGATTTGATCACCTCAACGATCATCCCGATCGAACTTGAGCGGTTACTGCACGATTCCTCCTCATACGATCAACCGCTACGGCCGTTCGATGAGGTGATCGTTTACGAAAAAGAGGTCGAAAAACCGGTTGACCTTCTCATCACCGTCGACGGCGAGATCAGAAAACCCGGCATCTATACGATGAGCACCAACCACACCGTTATCGACGCGCTTATCCAGGCCGGAGGTTTTACCCGCGGTGCATACCGGAAGTCGGTCGATATATACAGGCTCAGGATCAGCGGGAATCACTACGATACGATCACGGAAGAATTCAAATTAGATCTTCCGGACCCTATTGACTTTATTGACAGCAGCCGGCGGGAGTTCGAGCTCCACGACCGTGACCGGATCGTGGTGCGGCCGAACCCCGATTACATTCTCGACAACTACGTTATCCTCGACGGATTCGTCAAATTCAAAGGAAAATATGCGATTCACCAACGCGGCGAGCGTCTTTCCGACATCATCGCACGTGCCGGCGGGCTCCTTCCCGACGCGTTCCTTGAAGGAGCAACCGTCACCCGGGATAAAAAACGGCTGGTCGTCAATTTTACCGAAGCGCTCCAGGGAAAATCTTCCAAAGAAAATATATTGTTAAAGAAAGGTGACAGCATTTTTATCCCGCTTCGTCCGAACACGGTTTTGATTACCGGCAACGTCAATAACCCCGGATTATTCAGCTACGTTCAAAAGAGCAGGGTCAGGTCATATATCGACCGGGCGGGAGGGTTGGCGGACAGCAGCAAGGTTATACTGCTAACTGCCCCGGGCGGTGAAACGAAAAAAATAAGGAGAGTAAGCTTTAAAAATCCGGTGGTCCAGGAGGGTTCCGCCATCTTGGTAACGAAGAAAATCGGCCGGGACAAATCCGCTGAAAAACAGGGACCTTCAATCACTGAGGTCGTAAGAGACACCCTAGCGATTCTGGCGAGTGCGGTAACGATTATCGGGTTGGCTATTCAATTTAATAAATAAAAATAGTTATCGACAAAATAAACGCTGAAATGGTACAATCCCCTTTTGCCGGCATTTCTTATGAGAAGCGGCAGGGTTTCTCATCATTACAATGAACCGATTATTATACTCTTGAAAGCGGGATACTATTCCATGGAGATAAAGGGCCGATGAACAACGGGGGGGGAAGTGATTAAATATCTCATCTTTCTTGCCGGTGCAGCCGTCTGTTCAGGGGGCATTATTTACCTGCTTTTAAAATCATCCGTTGTTGACCTCTTTAAAGATAAGCCAAGCCCGCGAAAAATACATCACCACCCCATTCCACGGCTCGGGGGAGTTGCTTTAATAACCGCCTTTCTGGTTTTCACTGCAATAACTGCTCTCTTTAATCAGCGGCTGAGCCTACTATCCACGGTTCCGGCGACCGCATTTTCCGCGATACTACTGGCTTCGGTCGCCATACTGATAATAGGGTTTCTTGACGACACGCCGTTTGTCACCATACGGGTCCGCCACAAACTTTTTATGGAAGTGTTTATCGCTTTTACGGCGGTCTATCTCCTTAATGTCAATATCGGCAGACTTTCATTCTTCGGGGCATTCGCTTTCCCTCTCTGGCTGAGCAATATCGTCTCTTTCCTGTGGATCATCGGCCTGGCCAATGCCTACAATATCATCGACGGCCTTGACGGTCTTGCCGGAAGCCTTTCATTGATCGCCATCATGACCCTGGCGATTATCGCGGGAATTGGCGGGCAATCATCAACCGTTTTCCTTTCAATCATTCTTTCCGGGGCGATCGTCGGTTTTTTAGTCCATAACATGCCGCCCGCAAAAACATTTATGGGGGATGCGGGTTCGCTTTTTTTAGGCACGATGATCGCCATTCTGTCGCTTCATATCGGAAAAACCGTCACTCCCGGCCGGGCTTTTATCGTCATGCCGCTTATCGCAGCCATTCCGATTATTGAAGTTCTTATTACCATGGTCCGGCGGTATTGTAAAACAAATGATAAAAAGGCAAAACGATCCGAATGCATTCACAGCATGGTGATTCCCGATAGTTCACATATCCACCACCGGTTTTTATATCGGGGGTATTCTCAACTGCAGTCAACAGTAATCCTTTTCCTCCTGGCTCTTTCACTCTGTTGCGGCGCCCTCTGCTGTTTCCTTGCCCCGTTGCGCTTTATTCCGGCCATCATACTCTATTTGATGGTACCGGTGGTTCTCACACTGGATCGCCTCGGTTTCGGCGGACGATTTAAAAAAGCTCTGCGCATAAGCAAATCCCGATATAACGGGTATAGAATAACTCCCTTGATCGGCGTCATTGACCAGGGTGGTGCCATTTCCGATCTTCTCGCGAAAAAGAGCGGTGATGAAATAGGCTACATCAACCTTTCGGAAGCTGCTCCGTCCGATTTCCCGCAGCATCTGCATGCAGCGGTATTGCACTACGGAATCCCTTCTGCAGACACGATTAATAAGGCGGAGACACTATCTTCCATTCTCTGCCGTCCTGTTTTCGTCGTCGAAGAAGCCGGCAGCGACAAACTGTTTTTCAAAGAGGTATCCAAAAACGGTTCCCTGATTATTCGCGAAAAGACGGGACCGGTGGAGATGCTGATCAAAGACCTTCAGTATGCCGCATTAGCAGGAAAAATCAGACACCTGCCACCCGTACAGCCTCCCGCGACACTCATCCGGAATCATGAATCCCGATACGCAGAAGCATGCTGATTCATAACCGCACGCCTCAACGCTGCCTTATTCTCTCTGAAAACACTCAATTGGTCCAATCGCTGAAAACTATTCTTAAAGAGAGAGAAATTTACAGTGATTCATTTAATGACAGGAAGTCCGCCTTAAAATCCTTTTTTCTCTACCGGCACGCTTTTTTCCTTCTCGATGCGACGTTTCTGCCCCGCCACCCTCACCGCCTCCTGCAGCTCTTCAAAATGGCTCACCGGACACCGGGGGTCATCATTTTCAATGGGATAAGGAAAAATATTGTTGGATTTAAGTATATTAAGGACAGCATCATTGAAATTGTAGAAGCGCCGATTGACGAAAGTTCTATCCGTTATACGTTAGACTTAGTTGATGAAAGGCTGAGGAGCCGTACAAGGAATTTATTTATTCGTGATCTTTTAATCCAGGCAGGTGTTGCGATACCGGTTCTGATTTTGCTTGTCTATTTGTTGTTAAGAAGATAATTATAAATGACGTGCATGTGGTGAGGGTAAACGCTTGGTGAGAAATATATGACAAAAAGAAAACACACCAAGCTCGTTCACAAAGGTAATTACATTGCCGAGGTTGATATCGAAATCATTGACTCGTATGAGGGGTGGTCCCCCTACATTCCTCTTGAAGACGCATTGAAACTTGACGATGTCCGCGAAGCTCTCAGAAGAAACAATATCGCCGCAGCGGATAAAATTGCACGTGTTTATACAATTTCGAGAGTAAAGGTGGCCTGAAATAAATTCAGATTATATTCATGGAGAATCGTCATTTGGACAATGATATAGTGAGGCGGCCTGTGATTATAAGGGATTTCATGCCATGATTAAAAACGAAGATCTTCAGATCGGCAGAGAATTCAAAAACCTTGCTCATAAGGTGGTTCCGGTTTCTGAAGTGACTATCAACGATTCCAGAGCCCGGGGGGGGCGAGAAAAAGATGGTAAGCGGCAACTATCAGGAATTATTAAAACGAATCAACGATCTCCTTCATGTTCGATTCGGAGAGCGCATGAAGGGCACTATTCTTTTCGGTTCCGAAGCCCATGGGAATTCTTTACCTGAAAGCGATCTTGATGTTATGGTTCTCCTTAACGGTCCGGTCAATACAGGTGATGACCTGGAACAAATTATACAAGCAACCTATGATATCCAGCTAATCTCCGACAGGTCGATTCATTATATACCTGCGGATTATGATGAATACATTAAGGGCGAATATGCATTGTTCAGGATTGTTAAAGAGGAAGGAATTCTTTATGAATAAAGAAGTTATTGATTTATGGGACCGTGCGTGCAAGTCGCTCAATGCAGCATCGACAATACTGGATATCGATCCTGATTCCGCCGCATCGAGAGCATATTATGCAGCTTTTCATGCGGTATCCGCAAAATTTCTTCTCGAAGGGAAAATATTTTCAAAGCATAGCGCTCTCGAATCAGCAGTTCATAAAGAGCTTATTAAACCCGGCAAATGGCCGGTGGAAATCGGACAGGATTTTTCATGGCTTTCCGGAATGCGGAGCACCGGAGATTACGGCGGGGTTTTGCATGTAAACAAAAACGATGCAATTAAGGCGATAGAGAAAGCAAAGAATATTTTAAAGCTGATCGAATCAGAGAATCCTTCCATTAAGGAATAGTGTGCCATGATCAAAAACGAAGATCTTCAGACCGGCAAGGAATTCACAAATCTTATTAGAAAACAGGTTTCTATTTCCGAAGTGCTTAT
>JAFGNB010000355.1 GCA_016927235.1 Chitinispirillaceae bacterium | reverse complement strand
GTGCGGTATCGCCGCCGGTCATCGCATAAAGGAACCGCTCCAGATTCGATGAGATAAGAATGTCCATCGACGGCGAATTGGTCCGGTAGAACTCCCGCCGCCGGTCATAGACGCCGGTGGAGAAAAAATCGGGCAGAACGCGGTTTTTATTCGAGGCGCAGATCAGCTTGTCGACGGGGAGCCCCATGCACCGGGCGTAGTATCCCGCCAGGAGATTGCCGAAATTTCCGGTGGGCACGCAGAAATCGACCGGCTCACCCGTCGCGACCCTGCCGCGCCGCACCGCGTCGGCATAGGCGGTGAAATAGTAGACGATCTGCGGGCAGAGTCTGCCCCAGTTGATGGAATTGGCGGACGAGAATTCGATTCCTTGTTCGAGCAACTGCGCCCTGAGCAGCGGATCGGCAAAGAGCGCCTTTACTTCGGTCTGACAATCATCGAAGTTACCCCGCACCGCCACCACCGCGGTGTTACGGCCCTCGGTGGTGACCATCTGCAGTTTCTGTATTTCACTCACCCCCTCGTGCGGGTAGAACACGATGATGGAAATGCCGGGCGCGTCCTTGAATCCTTCGAGCGCGGCCTTTCCGGTGTCGCCGGAGGTGGCTACCAGAATGACGGTATGGTGGGCGGTCCCATTTTTCTTTTTTGAAAAGGAAAGCAGGTGGGGCATAACCTGCAGCGCGATGTCCTTAAAGGCCGCGGTCGGCCCGTGCCAGAGCTCCATGAAGGTACGCGTTTCGTCAAGATCGACCATGTCAACCACCGACGCCGTATCGAAATTTGAGGAATCGTAGGCGAGATCGACGCACTGCGCAAGCTCGACGGCGGTGAAATCGGCAAGCAGCGGCTGCATCACCGTTCGGGCGACCTGCCGATAGGAGCGGGCGTCTCGAAATGACTCGACGGGAAGGTGCGGGAGCGACTGCGGCACAAACAGCCCTCCCTCAGGCACCATGCCGAGACCTATTGCCAGTGATGCGGTTACCGGAGGATAATTTCCACGGGTGCTGACGTATCTCATAAATAAACAGCTTCTTTCACGCCCGCGTCCTTTTACTCCTCAATGCGGATTACCCGGGTGTTCTGCCTGATGAAATCCATTTTTTCGATCGTCGCAAGCGCACGGCGTACGCCCTGTTCTTTCGCCCTGTGCGTTAAAATAATAACCGGGACGCTGTCATCGGCATATCCCTCCCGCTGCATTACCGACGCGATGGATATCCCCTCACCGCCCAACACGGCGGCGATTGACCCAAGCACGCCGGGCTTGTCGGTTACGGTAAACCGCAAATAATACCGCGAGGATATTTTTTCAATCGGTTGTACGGGAACGACACGATTGGCGCCGTAGTACTCCATCGGAATGCGGCACGGCAGCGCGCCTGCAATGTTCCGTGCGATATCGACGATATCGCTTACTACTGCCGATCCGGTGGGCATCTCCCCGGCCCCTTTCCCATAAAGAAGGATGCGGCCGACGGCATCGCCCTCGAGCAGCACGGCGTTGAAGACATCCGATACCGAGGCGAGGATATGGTGCGACGGCAGCATGGCGGGGTGAACACGGGCGTCGATCGCGCCGCTTCCCGGCTTCCTGTTGATGACGCCGAGGAGTTTAATGACATAGCCCAAATCCCGTGCAAAGGCGATATCCTCTCCGCCGATAGCCGTGATGCCTTCGATAAATACGGCATTGAACGGTACATACCCGCCGCTGATGAGCGACGCTAGGATTGCCACCTTATGCCCCGCATCGCCGCCGCCGACATCGAGTGTCGGGTCCGCCTCGGCATAGCCGTTTTTCTGCGCTTCGGTGAGCACGGTGGTAAAAGGTAACCCCTCGACGGTCATCCTCGTGAGGATGTAATTGCAGGTGCCGTTGATGATGGTCTTGACCGACACGATTTCGTTGCCTGCGAGTGCCTCGCGGATCGTCTTGATTACCGGCATGCCTCCGCCGACCGAGGCCTCGAAATAGAGCGAGACGCCGCGTTTTGAGGCGCATTCAAAAAGCTCCGTGCCGCATTCGGCGATAAGCGCCTTGTTCGCCGTGATCACATGCTTTCCGCGGGAGAGTGCGTCAAGCACCACTTTCTTCGCGAACGTCGTTCCCCCGACTAACTCGACGACAATATGAATCGACGGATCGTTCAGAATATCCTCGGCATTTGCCGTACACACCGCATCCCCCACCGGCAACGCAGCAAACCGCGCGGTCGCCTTGTCGGCGATACGCGCAAGGCGCACGCGCACCCCCATTGCATCGAGGGCGTGGCGGCGTGCGTGTAATATCTTAACGACGCCGCCGCCGACCGTACCCGCGCCGATAAGGCCGATTGCCACTTCTTTCATACGTGCCTCACTTTTTCCCGGTTCGCTCGGTTCGGGCGGGTGGATGCCCGTCCGCGCCGATTTCGGCAGGGAAACCTTCCCTGAAGCGCATCGGCGCAGCGCGCCGCGTCGCCCCATCGTCTCGCCTCACCTACTGCTCATCAAATTTCTTTTCGAAAAGCCCGGCAATTGCCCTCACTGCGTCCGCTTCATCAATTCCCGAAGCGCGAATGGTTACCATGGAGCCGCGCGTAGCGGCAAGCATCATGACGCTCATGATGCTCTTTGCGTCGGCCACGGCGCCGTTTTTTACCACAACTATATCCGATTTGAATTTCTGTGCGGTCTGAACGATCATCGATGACGGACGGGCATGGATCCCCATTTCATTGGCCACCGCTACCTGGCGTTCGATCATACGCGCTACTTCCGTTTTTTCCCGAACCCGAATTTTATACGCAGTTTCAGGGCGTCCTCCCGCACATTCCTGACCAGCGTGTCGAGATCGGCGACGGTGGTTTTTAGATCCCGGTACAGTTCCTTGTCGCGCAGTAATTTTCCTACCGAGCTTTCCGGGTCCTGAAACCGATCGAGCATCGTCCGCACCGATCGTGTCAACGTATCGACGGTGCCGGCGATGAGGACCGCGCGCGAGGTAAGCACTTCACCATCAGCGATCATCGAATCGATTCCGGAGCTGTTGCGTTCAAGGAGCAGTTTCGCCTCTTCGGAAATCGCCTGCAGATTATCGATACTCCGGTCGATGGCGGAGCGATTTTCCCCCAGGAGGTCCTGCACGGCGAGCACGACGGTGTCGAGTCGTGCCACAATCTCCTTGAACAGCGGTATGAACGAGGAATCGCCCACCGTCTGCTCAACGATCGACGCCAGATTGCCCGCAAGTGTCTGCACCTCTGCCAGTACCGTTCCGAGCATTGCCATCGCTTCGGCGATGCCGGTATCGAAACTCCCCCGTGAAAAGGTGGTGTCTTTACCTTGAACCGGTTTTACCACGGTTCCCCGTTCAGAGTACAGCAGACCGACGCCGCGTTCACCCATCAATCCTATGTTCTGAATCGTTATCCTGCACGAATCGGTCACTAGGACGCTCTTATCCAACTCAAGGATTACCGCAACATCGCTTTTCCGCAGGGAGATATTTTTAACGGAGCCCTTTGTCACGCCGTTGATCATCACCGGATCGCCTACCTGCAGTGTTCCGACATCGGGAAAGAGGACGGCGTAATCGACCATTTTCCGCGACAGGGAGGCCTCTTTGAGCCATAAAACACCGAAAATCAAGATACAAATCGCCACAAGAATGGATGCGCCGACGATAAGGTCTACATCAGTTTTCTTCACCGCACACCCTTTCCGCACGGAAGCTCACCCGATGACGGCGCACCGCCTCCGTTTTTTTCATCTTCCCTCTGCAAAACGAACCGCTGCAACAAATGGCCTATTCGGCAGGTTTAAGTTTATGGTTCTTTATTTTTGCGTTTAATTTTTTTAACTGACGTTCGGCCTTTGCCAACGCGTCGTCAAATGCTTTCCCGATATTTTCAGCCCGGGCGACGGCGACAACCTGGCGTCCGAGCGTACTCATGGTGATTTCGGCGACTTTTTCAACATGTTCACTATCAAGTATGACATGACATGAGGTGATCTTATCGAAAAATTTCCCGACTTTCCTAAGCTCATCGGTAATGGTGTCCTGAAGCGACGGGGATGCTTTATTGTGTCGTGAGGTTATCCGGATCTCCATCATCAACGCTCCTTTTTGCGTATGATTTTCGTGGTAGTGGAAATTTTTTTGTATATGATTGTTCAATACTATAATAAATTTCCGCTCATGAACAGCTCAAAAATAGTACCTGTAGCAATAAGAGTACAGAAAAGAGTGACAACGTCCGTTTTTCATGGCAATACCTCTTTCGCTATTGCCGATGCATGGTACGAACTCCTTACAAACGGACCGGCGAAGACTTTCGAAATGCCGGCCTTTTCACCGTATGCGGCGTATGCTTCGAATTGTTGAGGCGTTATAAAGGCCTTGACGGGAGTATGGTGCGAAGAGGGTTGCAGATACTGGCCGATGGTCACCACCCTGCAGCCGCAGGTTTTCAGGTCGTCGAGTACGCTGAAGACCTCGTGAGGTGATTCGCCCAAACCGACCATGAGACCTGATTTCGTCACCAATCCCGACTGCGAAGCGCTTTGTAAAACGAAAAGCGATCGATGATAATCCGCCTGCGGCCGAATCTTCCCGTATAATGACGGTACGGTTTCAACATTATGGTTAAGTATATCGGGTCTGCTCCTGAACACGGTTGCAAGCGCCGCGGAATCCCCTTTCAAATCGGGGATGAGAAGTTCAACGATTACCCCTGGCCGGTCCCTCCGAAAAGCGGCAACCAACTCCGCAAAAAAGGAGGCGCCGCCGTCGGAGAGATCGTCACGGGTCACTGAGGTGATCACTGCATGACGCAGTTTCATCGTATCGACAGCCTTTGACACCCGGTTGATTTCATCCATGGAGAGCGGCGCGGGAGTGCCCTTCATCACACTGCAGAAGGTGCAATGACGAGTACACACCGGACCCATGACAAGAAAAGCGGCGGTTCCCTGCGCGTAACACTCGCTGCGGTTCGGGCACCGTGCTTCGGAACAAATGGTATGCAGCTCAAGCGCGGCAAGAAGACGCCGGACCTCTCCCTGCTTTCCTCTGAATGCCGCGGGGCGCTTGAGCCAGGGGGGTTTTCTCGGGGAGGTATGCAGCATAGTGTACTATTTTACGGAAGTACCAACGGGCAGGCCGTCACACGTACTTCAGACGTAAACGGGCGGGAAGCAGTTTGAGCTGTTCACGATATTTGGCGACGGTCCGCCGCGCGACGGCCATTCCCTCCTTTTCAAGCTGCTCGGCTATTTTCTGATCGGAGAGGGGCTCCGAAGCGTTTTCGTGCCCGATCATTTCTTTGATGCGGTTTTTGATCCGTTCGGTCGAAACGTCGGCGGTCCCGGAGCCGGTTTCCTGCGTTATGGCTTCGGTAAAGAAATATTTCAGTTCGAAAATACCGTGCCGCGTCTGCACGTATTTATTGCTCGTCACCCTGCTTATCGTCGATATATGCATGTTGATCATATCGGCGATGTCCTGCAATTTGAGCGGATTGATGTGGGGCGGCCCTTTCTCGAAGAAATCCCGTTGTCGCTCAATAATCGCATACATCACCCGCAGCATGGTGTTCTTGCGCTGCTCGATCGACCGTATCAGCCATGTGGCGCTGTTGAATTTGTCGCGAAGATATTTTTTCACATCCCCTTTTGCCGTACTGCCCCGTTTGAGAAGCTTTGCATAGGCATTACTGATATGGAGAGAGGGGACGGAGCGGTCGTTAAGCATCACAACGTACTTGCCGTCGATTTTCTCCACGATAAGATCGGGAATGATCGTCGAGGACCTGTCGCCGGCATAGTGCGCTCCCGGTTTGGGGTTGAGGGTCTTGAGCACATCGATCGCCTCCTGGATCCGTCGCGGTTCGACACCGAATTTGCGTGAGAGCTCGGGTATTTTCAGCCGTTCGAAAAGGTCCCACGCCTCATCGATAATACGCATGGCCAGACCTTCATCCTGCCCCCGCGTTCGCAGTTGCAGCATCATGCACTCGCGCAGATTGCGAGAACCGACCCCGGGAGGGTCCATCGTCTGCACAATATGGAGCGCCTCTTCGACATCGAAAACAGTGGCCTGTGTGTAATCGGTGATTGCCTGAAGGTCAATCCGAAGGTAGCCGTCGGCATCAAGACAGCCGATAAGAAACTGAACCATTAACAGCATTTTTTGGGGGATTTTTCTTTCGGAAAGCTGCTTTGTTATATGTTCTTCGAGCGTCTCCTGGTACACCGGCGCCGGTTCATACCGCTCCTCATTGGGATCTCGCTCCTCATTATAGGAGTAGCCGAGGTCAAAGCCCTCCTCCAGATACGCCTCCCAGTCGATATCGTCTTCTGATGTCTTGAGATCTTCCTCGGTCTCCCCTTTGAGATCATCCTGCTGTTCCGGCTCCTGTACCGCTTCGATTTCAGCCTCGATTTCGTCACTCGCTTCAAGCACCGGATTCATCTCAAGTTCGGTCTTGAGCAGCTGTTCGAGCTGCAGGGTATTAACCTGAAGCAGCTTGAGCGACTGGATCATCTGAAACGACAGCTTCTGCTGCAGTTTCAATGATATATCCAGACCGAGATTCACGGGAGGCTCCTTCCGAATTAAAATCTGTCGCCCATTTGCACCCTGCATGAACCTGCATGCTTAATCAGGAGGGTCGCGGGACGGTGCATCAATGTGACTGATAATTTAAATTGCAGCGGCGGCAAAAAAAAGAGTCTTGTTCTATCACGCCGCAGCACACCTGTGAATTAATATATATAATATAGATAATGAAACGGGCGTTCAAGGGGAGAAGGTGCAATTTCCTTTGTACGGAGAATGCCGGGCGGCAGGGAGGATGCATTCGACGGTCAGCGCCATGGGAGGGGGACGGCATATAGTACTATTTTGCGAAAGGATCGACGGGCGGCGCGGTCCGGTCTTTCCCTTCAAGAATAGGCCTTATGAACGCCGCCAATTTCTCGGCGATCCGTTGATGCGCCTTGACATTAGGGTGCCAGTGGCATCCGCGCTCACCCTCCGGGACCCTTTCGTAGGTAAAAAAACTGATACGCCGGTTTCCTTCCCCGGTTTCCCTCCCGACGAAATCCTTCACGTAGGTACGAAAAGGTTCCCTGCTCGAGGCGAGGCAGACGATGTGGGCCTCGGGATGGAGCATGGAGAGTTCCTTTATAAACGAATAATAGCGGTTTAAAAAGAGATCTTTGGGGGGATAGGGACGCGTCGAAAAATCGTTGGTGCCGAGGGAGATGACAATGACGTCCGGTTCAAGAGCATCATGGTTCCAGCGAGGACTTTCAGGATCGGTCCAGAGTGTGCGGTGATAATATGCCGGAAACGGTCTGAAAGAGGACATGAAAGGGGAATGGTAGTTGCGGACGAGGCCGCGACTGGTAATCGCGCACATTACATACTCGGCATCAAGCAGTCTGGCGGCGACCGGCCCGTAGGAAAGGTAACAATTTGTTAATTCCGATACTGAATCGCACTGGGTCGTTTTGGCCTCGTTACCGTATCCGATCAGCGTCGAGGAGCCGATGAATTCGATACGGTGCCCCGGAGCCGGGGGGAGCGGCCGCAATCGTCTGCCGTCGTCGATGGCGAGGCCGGTACAGAGGGTAACGTGTTTACTGGTTTCATACCGTTTGGTAACAAGAAGATGGTGAACCGTATCGGTAAGCCCGGAAGCGAGTTCGTATCGCCGCTGGAGTGAATCGGCTTTAAAACGATGCGTGAATCTGCCGTCGATGAAAACATTATAGAATTCACAGCTGCCTTCAAAGCCGATAGTGCATGACGTCCCCTCGAAACAAGCTTCGATCATGATACCCGGCCAGTCAAACCGCACCACCTGTGGTTTTCGCCTATCGATCCTCCCCCAGTAACGGATATACGGGTGGTTCGGGGCAATAGGGGTTTGAGCGGATGCCGGCAGTATGATGATAACGGCCGTAATGACGATTACCGCAGACAACGGCGCCATGAATAACCAATAGCTTTTCGTCCAAGGCATGCGGCTCTTTTCGAAGTATGATAATAGGGTGAATCAGAGTATAGTTTCATGTCCCTCCGGGATGCAAGGAGGATTTGCCGGAGGGGAAAGGGGCTGCGATGGAGCACACCGCTCAGCACCTGCCGGAACGCTGAAGCACGGGGCGAAAAATTGACCGCGGGCTGAGAAAACATTGGCGGCTTAACGATTGTCGGACAAACCTGCCGCGATGTCAATACCGTGCATCGGCAAACTCAACCCAGCCGCCGGCGCGCACAAGCGCCTCGTCGAATTGCGTCAATGAGAACGGGAAATTCTCCGATCCGTCTTTCCATGAAAAATCGAGTTTTTTCGCATCGAGGTCAACCAAACATTCTACCGTCCCGTTTTTTGCAATGGAAAAAAGCTCTTCGATTGTGGCTTTGCCCAGCTCGATCGCGAGCATGCCGCCGTTGAACATGTTCTGACGAAAGATGCGGGCGCAGCTCTCGGCGACGACGCAGGTGATCCCGTTCACTTCAAGCGCCCAGGGGGCGTGTTCGCGCGAAGAGCCGCAGCCGAAATTGGCGCGGGTCACCGCAACGCGCGCGCTGCCGCGCCACGAGCCGTTGACGGAGAACCCCTCCAGCTTCAGATCTTCAAGCAGATGGGGCCCAAGCGCCTCCTTATCCATTTCGGTGAGATATTTCGCCGGAATGATTTCATCGGTATTGATGTCCGACCGGTCGAGAAACAGCACCGGACCGCCGAATGTTTTCATGGTATATCCTTTCATTAATCGTATTGAAGTATCGTGCAGCGTTGCATTTTTTTCTTTCCCCCGTTAACGGAAGAGGGCAGGGATGGGGGTTAAGAAAAGGAATAAGGTAAAATGCATTTACCGTCGCCTCTCTTTCTCCTAGCTCATCACCTCCCGCGGATCGGTCAGTTTTCCGCGTATGCCGCTTGCGGCCGCCGCCGCCGGGCTCATCAGGTGCACCATGCCGCCCCTGCCCATGCGACCGTTGAAGTTGCGGTTCGTGGTGGAGGCGCACACTTCCCCTTCGGCAAGGACACCGGTCGACATGCCGAGACAGGCCCCGCAGGTGGGGTTTGCGATGCAGTAGCCGGCTTCCATAAACACCGCCAGCAGGCCCTCGTCCATCGCCTGCCGGTAGACAAGCGGCGTCGCCGGCACCACGATGCCCCTCACCCCCGCGGCGAGCGCGGTTCCCTTGACGACTGCCGCTGCGGCGCGCAGGTCGCTTATCCGTCCGTTGGTGCAGCTGCCGATGTACACCTGGTCGATAGCGACGTCCTTCATCTCACGCAGCGATTTCACCTGATCCGGCTTGTATCCGAAGGTTGCCGACGGCTCAATGGCGTTCACGTCAATCTCGACCGTTTTTTCGTATGCCGCATCGGGATCGGAGCGCCACCGTTTGAAATCATTCACCGCAGCTTCTTTCGACGCGTAAAGGCCGGCAATGAAGGACCAGAGGTAATCGGCCGTTACCGCATCGGGCATGCAGATGCCGCAGGTACCGCCCGCTTCGATCGCCATGTTAGAGAGGGTCATGCGCTCCTCCATCGACATGGCGTCGACCGCCCCGCCACGAAACTCGATTACCCGGTCGGCGGCGCCGTTGACCGTGAGCGTTTTTATTACTGTCAAGATGACGTCTTTGGCAAAGACGCCGCGTTGCATCGTGCCGTTGAGGCTGACCCGTATGCTTTTCGGCCGGCGGAACGCGCATACTCCTTTGAGAATGCCGACCTCGAGGTCGGTGGTGCCCACCCCGGCGGCGAAAGCGCCGAAGGCGCCGTGCGTACAGGTATGGCTGTCTCCCATGATCACGGTGTAGCCTGGTCTGATAAAACCTTTTTCCGGGAACAGGGCGTGACAGACACCGTTGCGTCCAACATCGAAAAAATCAGGCAGCTTGTGCCGGGCGGCCCACCGGCGCATCACCTTCGCCTGCATGGCGCTCTGGGAATCCTTCGCGGGCGTCACATGATCGATGACCGCCTTGATTTTTGACGGATCAAACACCCGGTCCTTCCCGCGCCGCTGCAGATCGGCAATGGCAGTCGGTGTGGTGATCTCATGGCACATGACAACATCAATCGAGAGGACGTTCGTTCCTGCGAACGGCTCGTCGCGCAGGTGCGCTTCGAATATTTTTTCGGTGATTGTCTTTCCCATACGGTTCCTTTCGCTTATGTCGGATACAACGGCATCCATCGATCAGTCTTCGGCGGTTTCCATCGTTTCCAGAAAATCGACATGCGGCGGTGAAATGCTCCATAGTGCCCTAAAGGTCCGGCTACTCCGGTTTGAGAGCTGGTGCGGCAGGTGTGCGTTGAAATAAACGCTGTCGCCTTCGCCGATAGGGTATTCGACCGAATCTATCGTCAATAGTGCCTCGCCTGCCGCCACGTATCCCATCTCCGCCCCCTCATGTCCGCCGTTACGAAAGGTGGTGCTCTTCCCCGGCTCAACTTCAATGAGAAAGAGCTCCGCCTGATATGCCGGATGAATGCTGGTCATGAGCCGCTCATACCTCACGCCGTCAATTTCATTCCGTAATCGTTCTCCGCGATGGTGGACCCGTACCGGCGAATCCGAAGAGACTCTCTTGAAGAGCTCCGGCGGATCGAGGCTCAACACCCTGCAGACGGCCATCAACGTATCGATCGACGGAGACACAATCCCCCGCTCGATCTGGCTGAGCATACTGACCGAGATTCCCGCCTTTCGGGCAATTTCGCCCTGTTTTTTACCGGTTTTTTCCCGATAGATCCGCAAAATACGGCCTATTTTCGGTACAACGCCTTTAAGAATCACTGTATCCATTACAGTAATAATAAATCGTGTTCACGGTATAGGCAAGGATTTTTTTAATAAAATGGTTTTCACAAACTATTTTAATTTTTTGATTACCCTTTATTTAATACATCGTATATTTGCATATATAACAGACGGGTGTGCGTTCCGCTGACAGAAGATAATAATATACGAGTAAACATATGGAACAATTAGAACCGAATGAAGCTCAATTGAGCGATCTTGAGGATACCAATCTCAACATTTCCGATATTGATAATTTAAAAAATCTCACCAACCGCCGTTTGATCGAACGGGTAAGCGGGGATATTGTCGATCATATTCAGGACGACGAACACCTCCTTGATTCGATCGGAAAGAAACCGGGCACCTATTATCGCGATCTTATTTTTGCCATCATCCAGATCAGGCTTCCCGAGATGGAAGCGCAGCGCGACTGGCGCGACATTCTAAAACACAAGTATCTGCTCAGCGAACGACTGGGACGTAACGTGGGTATTCACGTGGCGACGCTCGATTATTACACCAACATCAAGAAAAAGGTCATCAATCCCAAAATCGTCGATGTGCACGAGTATGTCGACACCGCGAGCCGGGCGCTCGTCGATGACTTGACAAAGGCGTATAACCGCCATTTCTTCGACGATGAATTCAGGAGACTGTTCCTGCAGGCGCGCACTATGGGCAGAATTTTCTCGCTGATCATGCTCGACCTCGACCATTTCAAGATTTACAACGACCTCAACGGCCACATCCAAGGGGATATCGCCCTTATCGAGACCGTACGCATTCTGAATGCGGTGTGCAGCAAGGACGACACCGTCTGCCGTTACGGGGGCGAGGAGTTTGCCGTCCTGCTCAATGCCCAGCCGATCAATCTCGCGCTTAAATCCGCCGAGCACATCCGGCAGGCGATCTACGATTACCGTTTTGTAAACGAACAGCTGCTGCCCAACGGCCGTCTGAGCGCCTCGCTCGGCGTCACGATGTACCGCGACGACATCGAAACGGCGCAGGACATGCTTGAAGAGGCCGATGTGGCGCTTTACCGGGCGAAAAACGGCGGGCGCAACCGGGTTAAAGCGTTCCTCACCGAAGCGACGCCATAAGCAGTGTGAAGGCGACCATTCCCCCTCCATCATCCGGAACATATTTTTTTATCACAGAATCGCAGTCACTTAATCAAAGGAGCGGAGTCTCCCATGAAATTGATCGTCCATCCGTCTTCGCTGAAAGGTTCGATAACCATTCCGTCGTCAAAATCGCACACCATCAGGGCGCTTCTGATCGGCACGCTCGCCTCCGGAACATCGACGGTGCGCAGACCGCTTTTAACCGGCGATGGCGCCTCGGCGCTGGGCGCTGCCCGCAATCTCGGCGCGAAAACATCATCCGAGGGAGATGTCGTTGCCGTTGCCGGCCGCGGCGACAGTTACAACGGCGGCAGCGACTTTTTCGACATGGGAAACAGCGGCACCAGCACGAACCTTTTCACCTCCGCCGCGGCGCTTGGTTCGCGCAGGCGGAAATTCGACGGCGACAATTCATTGCGTTCGCGTCCCTTCAAATATCTGCTCGATGCCCTGGTGCCGCTCGGAGCGCGCTATGAGCGCGAACGGAAAACCGGCGATCTCCCCTTTACCATTTCAGGACCTCTTAAAGGCGGCACAACGACGGTAAACGGCGTATCGTCGCAGTACGTCTCGAGCCTTCTTTTTTCTTGTCCGTTGATTAAAGGCGGAGCTACCGATTTTACGGTGATCAATCTGCAGGAGGTTCCCTATGTCCGGTTGTCGCTCTGGTGGCTCGAGAAACAGGGTATACAACTCGAACATAACGCCGATTACACCAAGTTCCATATACCCGGAAACCAATCGTATCGGCCGTTCGACATGACGGTACCGGCGGATTTTTCATCCGCCACATTTGCCGTGGTGGGAGCGGCGCTCACCGGCGGGCCGGTCACCCTGCAAGGCCTCGATTTTACCGATCCCCAGGGCGATAAAGGCGTTTTTACCCTGTTGGAAACTGCCGGAGCGACGGTTACCCATGCCGCCGAAGGCGTCACGGTCAGCACCGGGGGAACGCTCAAAGCCGGCGTTATGGACCTCAACCCCATGCCCGATGCTCTGCCGGCGATTTCGGTGCTTGCCTGCGCGCTGGAGGGCGAGACGCGGATCGTCAATGTGGGCCATGCGCGCATCAAGGAAACCGACCGCATCGTCGTCATGCGCGAAGAGTTGACGAAAATGGGAGCGACCGTCACGGAGACCGCCGACGGCCTCATTATCCGAAAAAGCGACCTGCGCGGCGCCAGGGTTTCCGGACGCGACGACCACCGGGTGGTAATGGCGCTTGCGCTTGCCGGATGCGTCGCAAAGGGTGAGACGGTCATCGATACCGCCGAGGCCGCCGCGGTCACCTACCCGTCGTTCGTCGACGATTTCAGGGCGCTCGGCGCCGACATGGAAATCGTTAAGGAGTAATGAATGCAATTATCGGTAAATCTCGGCCCGCGGTCCTATCCCATCATCCTCGAAAACGGGACGGCGCAAACGTTGCCGTCGGCACTGAAAAACGCCTTTCCGAAGAGCCGTTTCGCGCTGGTCACCAACACGGTCCTTGCAGCGCTTTATCGCGGTCTTATTACCGAATGGAAAGAGGCGCTCGGCTGCGTCGTATACGAAATGCCCGACGGCGAGCGGTACAAGACGATTGAAACCTGGAGCGGCATCCTCGATGTTCTTCTCACATCGAAGCTCGAGCGGTCGAGCATCGTGATCGCCCTTGGCGGCGGGGTGGTCGGCGACGTCGCCGGATTCGCCGCGGCCTCTTTTTTACGCGGCGTCGGGTATGTACAGATTCCCACCACCCTGCTCGCCATGGTCGATTCGAGCGTGGGAGGGAAGACTGCCGTCGACCATCCGCTCGGCAAGAATCTCATCGGCGCGTTCCATCAGCCGAAACTGGTGTACATCGACACCTCCTTCCTGTCAACACTGCCCGACCGGGAATTCGTCAGCGGCTACGCTGAACTTTTCAAAAACGCCTTTATCGGCGGCAGGGAGATGTTCGAGTTTGTGCTCGCCAACCACACCGCAATGGCGGCGAAGGAGATGCCCGTGCTGCTCGACGGTATACGCCGCAGTATTGCGGTCAAGGCGGGCGTCGTCGAGAAAGACGAGTGCGAAACGAGCGGCCTTCGGGCGACGCTTAACTTCGGCCACACCTTCGCCCATGCGCTCGAACGATATTGCAATTTCGAGAAGGTCCTGCACGGCGAGGCGGTCTGGTGGGGAATGCGCTGCGCGATCACCTGTTCAAGGCAGGGCGGATCGATCAATGGCGAAATGACGGACGACTATGATGCGATCGTCAAAATCATGCCTAAGCCGCCGCTCCCGGAAAAACCCGATCCGCAACGTCTCTACGAAATGATGTTTACCGATAAGAAAATCGCGCAGGGAAAATTGCATCTGGTGCTGCCGACTATTCCCGGCAGTTCGGTCGTCCGGAACGATATACCCGAGGGCGTTGTCCGTTCGGTGCTGACCGCGGTGTTCGGGTAAGGGGTGTTGCGTTTTTTGAATCGTCGATTATCGCACGAAACGAAGCACTTTTTTTACATGCGGACAATACGCCGCTTTAATACACGATACGCCATGCAATCGCACGAAAGAAGACGGTAAATGCCCGAAACATACAACTGGGAAAACGGCCTGTTTCTGAATCCCCCCGCATTCCCCAAAAAATCTGCCGAATATCAGCCTCTCCTGGATTCGGGCGATCTCTCAAGGCTCGAAGACCTTCTTATGGAGTATATTGATACGGTACCTCAGGACATCGCCTGCTTCCTGCCCGCTTATCGCGCCTTCATCAGGAAACAGGATTACGGCCGGGCCTGTGCTCTCCTCGGCCTGCATGTGGAAAGCCTGAAAGCGCGTCATGACCTTGCATCTGAACTATTCCTCCTGCATGAGATGCTCGGATTATGGAAAGGCTGTCAATACGCCCGCGACCTGTTGCTTGGACATTTGAGAACCATGTACGCCGACAGCCCCAATTTCAAGCACTACGCACAACATTTTCAGGTTATGGATGAAGCGGCAGGGCTTGATACATTCCGGCAATTGGAACTATGGCTGCGATATGACGAAGGCCGGGTCGTTTATATGCCTTCCAAAGGAGTAGCCCGAATCAGGGAGGCCAATCCAAAGCTTGGCGTCGTTCGCATGGTCCTGAAAAACGGCGAACAGATTTCGTTCCGGATCGAAGAAGCGGAGCGGCTGGCCCAATCTCTTGCGAACAGCCATTTTCTTGCACGAACGGTTATCGACATCGATGTTCTCAGTCAGACGGCCTTCAACGATCCGGGCGAGTTGCTGCGACAGTTTTTCGCAAGCGTCAGGCGCGAGGTGACCTTGAGCGAATTGCGGGAAATGCTTTCGGGCATTGTGCCGGATGATCAATGGAGCGCGTGGTGGGCGCGCGCCCGCAAGGATTCCCGGCTGATCGTAGGATCGGGGACGAAGCCGAAGCTCAACTGGAATGATTCGGTTTCCGAAGGGAGCGCCGGTTTAATGGCCGCGTTTTCAGCGGCCTCGATCCGTGATAAACTCGACATGCTGAAAAAGCATGCCATGAGGTCTGAAACCCTAGCCTTGGAAATGGCGCAGGCGTTGGCCAAAGAAGCGTCAGTCACGCTGCAATCCGACCCCTCCCTCGCCCTTGAAATAGCATTGACTATTGCAGATCTGTCGCCATGCAGCGGTATGGCAATGTTTTTTACCGCCGATGAACTGCTTTCCCGCACCGATGCGGAGGCAATCATCGCGGGAATCAAGGACCGCGTCGTCCGCAGAAAAGCTGTTCAAATCGTTGCGCGGACCCGGGATGACTGGCCCATCATTTTCAGTTCTTTGCTGAAGGTCGAAAGCGACGCTCCCCTTTTCAAGCTGATGTACGAGTCGCTGCGAGACACGGGGCGGAATGACGTTCTCGTTCCGGAGGTCGAACACGTATTTTCAGACCCGTCCGGGAACCCCCGTTTTTATGTTTGGCTCTGCAAGGAAATGTCGAACAGGCCGGAACTGCACAGGCATGCGAACTGGGGATTTCTTCGTTCGCTGCTCGGAGTTATTGAAAATAAAGCATTCAAGGCGCACCATTCGGCGTTGCGCAAGCTTTTCGATCCCGGCGGGGCGGTCGATCGGGCAATGGAAACGCTCGATGCGGCAACCGGCCGATCTCTACTGGACGTCCTGTCGCGTGTCAGAGAACTCGAAGATTACCGGAAGGAATCCGTTCGCTTGAAGCTTTTCAGTCTTTTTCCGGAACTGAATGAAAACAGACCGACATTCCTGTTCGTAACCAAGGAGTCCCTTGATAAGAAACGGAGGGAGTACGAGAAACTCGTCAGAGATGATATCCCCCGGAACTCGAGAGAAATACAGAGGACCCGCGAATACGGCGATCTGCGGGAAAATTTCGAGTACCATGAGGCCCGCCGCCAGCAGGAGCTGCTTTCCTCCCGGGCCAAAACCCTTCATGATGAACTCGTCGCGGCGAGGGCGATCGAACCCGGCACGGTTGACATGTCAAAAATATCGATCGGAACCCGCATCCGCCTGCAGCCCGATGCAGGCGCGGGCGAACCCGTCACGCTCACGATACTGGGCCCCTGGGACTCGGATCCTGCAAGGAACATACTTTCATATACGTCCGCAGCCGCGGAAGCTTTGCTCAATACGGCAAAGGGAAGCACGGTCATGTTCAACGGTGTGCGCTGGGTGGTTGACGCCATAGATATATGGGAGTCGTGAGGATCCTACAGCCGGTGTTAACGCCGAAGGGATGGCGATAGTTAATTCTGCTCCCGGCCATTTTCTTGGTGCTGATAAAAACGGTCGTATTCGAGACCGCTTGCAGCAGATACGATAACCGTGTATACTTTGGAAAAAAGGCGCAGATATTTTCGGGAACCGTGAACCGGTTCCTGCACTAGTCATTTCGAAACATTCCATGGTCATACAAAAAAAAGTCCACAGCCGTGCAGCACTTTTATTTATACTATTGCTGTTGGTAGTCTGCGCTATACCTATCTGGCTGACGAGATATCCGGCGATTGTTGACTTTCCAATGCACATTGCTAAGGTACAAATCGCACGCCACCCTGATCTTTTTAAAGGAATATACACATACGTCTGGTGCCCCAGGCCTTACATGTTCTTTGACCTGCTTACTTTCCTCATCAGCTTTGTGTTTCCTGTTGTAACGTCGGGTAAAATCGTGTTGACTCTTTATCTGTTGTCGGCGCTCGGGATAACATATTATATTCTTTACAAAGACAATGCTCCGCTTTTTCCTCTGCTGTTCTGGCCGACCCTCGTTGCATACAACTGGTGGTACAGTGTCGGTTCCGTAAACCTCCTGTTTGGACATCTTTTCGGGATTGCATGCATTGCATGGCACTACCGCAATGTCCGGATACCGCTGAAGCGGCGCCTTCCGATCATAAGCGGATTTCTCACTCTGATCCTCCTGTGTCATCCGATGTCGTTCCTTATAACGGTTTCGATGCTCATGTTGAGTGAACTCTGGTTCCTAAACCGGCCGCTGCAGGTTCGTTATGTTCTTATCGCAGGGTATGTCATTTCGGTTATTGCTGCCGCCCTAGTGCTGAACTGTTACTTCAGGCAGCCTTGGACACCGCAGGAAACCATCGGACAGTTCTTTTGGCTACTTCACGATTATCAACCGGCAGTGGAGACCAAAGCCTTCAAGTTCGCTCTTGCAACGATGGTCCTCTCGTGGTTATTTCTCCGGAAAGATTTATTCAGATCATGTATCATGCCCGCATTTCTGCTGCTGCTTACGTTCATTACTCCTTCTACAGTCAATATCGCTGGGCATAATCAGCTGCGCATCATACAGTTTCTCATCCTGTCTCTGCCGTTCTTCGTCCCCTCACCACGCGCCGCTCTGCCGCGAACGGCGGGTTCACTCATTCTTGCTGCAAGTGCGGCAGTATGGATATGGATGCAATGCAAAAAGCAACTTCACTTCATCGGCTGTTTTATGGAGGCGGAAACAATCGCCGCAGTTATGCCTGAACAACCGCGGATTCATGTTATCAGTCGATTTACCAGCGCTCCGTGCGACCATGCCGGATTTTATTGTCTTTACTACAAGGGAGGAAGTATAACGTCGTTGTATGAAACACCCTTCTGGGGAGTACGTTTCGATAAAAAATACGCTGCATCAATCGCCCGCAGCACTCCGATGTCGCTGAGGTCGTACTCTCATCTACTGTTTTTTAAAGATAAGGGAAATCAGCCGGGAATAGCGGGAAATACTGTCGAGGAGTTGCGTTTTAAAAATATTTTTACCGGTAAATGGATCGAATGTTATGAAAACACCGAATTCACAGGTGACCATCCATCACGGTGACGGTGCATTCGTATAAAAATATCGTTTAAACCTCATGATGATACCTTATTAAAATGGACCCCCAATTGCTCATTAACGGTAGCGACATCAGGATTGTTTTTATTTGCATGCAACTGGTATATCACACCCTTTACATGAACCGCAAAACTTAAATCGGCTGCCGGCAACGGCCCTCTTGACCGAAAGTTGTTTTAAAAGCCTTCCGGCACAATTATTTTTATAAAAATACACTTACTTTTAGCCTGTGGAGCGCTGAAACGTATCCCCGCGGAGAAATCCTCACATCGGGGGAGATAGTATTCATTCTGATGCCAATGCAGGAGCGGCAGTCTTAAGTGTTACAACGGCATACTTAACTATTTAAAATTATACAACAAGGAGGTGCCTTTATGTTCGGATGTCATCTTGGAAAACTGTTTCAGGTATCGGTTTCCGGCGGGTCGTATCAGGAAGGACTTACCGCCGTCATTCAGGGGGTTCCGCCAGGTTTTACATTTACCGAACAGGAGATTTACGGCGATATGCTGTTGCGTAAACCGGGAAGCGACGAACTCTCCTCGCCGCGCAAGGAACCCGATCTTCCGGTAATTTTCACGGGCATCAACGCCGCCGACACCATTGAAGGGGCGGCGAATGAAGGGCATACCAACGGCACGCCGCTCACGCTGCTTATTCCGAATCTGGACCGCCACTTCATTCATATTAAACAGTACCAGGACACCAACCGCACACCGCGCCCCGGTCACGCTTCGTATGCAACCTTTCAGAAATACGGTCCGGATGATGATGCGATCGGCGCCGGCATTTTCAGCGGTCGTTATTCATCAACGATCGTAGCGGCAGGATATATCGCGAAAAAGGTATTGCAGAAGTGCGGGATCGAAGTTTTTTCCTATGTGAAGGAGATGGCTGGCGTTCGCTGCCCCGCACTCGATTACGGTATTATCGCGAACAACATCCGGCAGTACAAGAAAATGCGTCGCGACTACGATCCGTTTTACCAGCAGATCTATGTCAAAGGGCGGATACGGACTGAAATGCGTTTTCTGGAAAAAATGCGCATTTTTGCTGAAATCGAAAAGCAGATCGATGCCATCCGCGATACCGCCGCAACGATGGAACGCGGGAAGATTGAAAAGGAATACGGCGTGCATAATATCGTCAATTGTCCCGACATCACGGTCGCCCAGGAAATGGTTGATGCGGTCAACCGGATCTCAGCGACGGGCGACAGCGCAGGTGGGATTGTTGAGATTGTCGCCCGCGGAGTACCGGTGGGCGTCGGTGAACCGGTATTTAATAAACTTGATGCTGAACTTGGAAGAATGTTGGGCATCGGAGCGGTCAAAGGCGTGGAAATCGGGGCGGGTTTTAGCGTCAAGGACATGACGGGATATCAGAACAACGACCGGATGCATGCAGAGAACGGCAAGGTGGTGTTCGATTCAAACAATGCCGGCGGCATCACTGGCGGCTTGGCCACAGGGCAGGATGTCGTCTGTCGCATTGCGATTAAGGGGACGCCGACGATCGACAAGAAACAGAATACCATCGACAAATATACTCTTGAGAACCGTGAACTGGCTGCTATCACCCGGCGTGATGCTACCATTGTTTCACGTATCTGGCCGGTGGCGGAGAATTTTACGGCGCTTGTGCTTCTCGACAGCCTGATCGCACATTACGGCTATCAGACGTTGCGATCGAAAGTAGGCTGACAGCGAGGAAACCGGTTCTATTTTTTCAGCTGTTCCAGCACGGCTTCGCGCATGACCTTTATTGGCGCGTCGCACCCGGTCCACGCCTCGAACTGCAGGGCCGCCTGATTGACGAACATCTCGAGCCCGGAAACCGTCTTAACACCGCGCTCCTCTGCATCCGCAAGAAGCCTGGTGCGGAGCGGGTTGTAAACGATGTCCATCACTGCCTGATCAGACCGAAAGAGCCGTTGGGGGATCAGGCATTCGTCCTCCTTGGGGTGCATACCCACGGGGGTTGCGTGAATGATCACATCAGCTTTCTCCATCTCGGCTCCGAGCGTACGGTCATCGAGCAGTGCGTCGTAGATCGCTGTCGAGCTTCTTGCACGCAGATCGGAGGCGAGGCGGGCTATTTCACCCGGAATCACGCCGAGAATGCTGATTGAGGAGGGATATGCATTGAGCGCAAGATCGAAGGCCAATGCCCGTGCCGCGCCGCCCGAACCGAGGAGAAGAATTCGTTTCCCCTTGAGCGTTACACCGGCGTCGAGCAGCGCTTTTCTTCCTCCCGGACCGTCGGTGCCGAGTCCCCTGAGCCGGCCGTTTTCTTTCACCACGGTATTGATTGACCCGATGCCCTCATCTACTCCGGATACTTCATCGAGAAACGGGATAACGGCAACCTTATGCGGAATGGTGACCGATAGGCCGCGAAAGTTTTCAAGCGCCCGAAGGCCGCGGATCGCGCCCCCCACATCCTCGACCCGGAAAGCCAGATAGACGAAGTCAAGTCCGAGTTCCGCAAAGGCGCGATTGTGAATAGCGGGCGACATTGAATGACCTACGGGGTTTCCGATAATGCCGAGGAGTTGTGTGGAAGTGGAAATGTTCAAACGATTGGACATGAGTATTTTCCCTGCAATGAGGCTGTTGAAGATGAAAATAGGTATCCTTGCGGCGGAAAAGCAAGAATCGCAGAGGCAGGTGATATCGTTTCTACACCAACCGCGCCTTCCCCTCAGAATAATAAACAAAACGTCAGCGATGCGCAGGCAAGCCCGAGCGTTACGCCGGCGGCGCGCTCGCAGTTTTTTGCAATAGTGAAATTATGCTCGAATAGGTCGGGATTATTCTCACGGTCAACTTCGCCGAGTTCCTGATATTTTTTGTAATAAACCCTCTCGACCGCGAAACAGGCTGCCGAGGAGACGCCGAACACAACGGTAGGGATGAAAAACCTGGAGTGATAGAACCGCCTCCTGCTCATCTCGATCACGTAGGTATGCATCCCCGGTGAGGGGAGGTCGATCCTGCGACGGATGGGCTCGAAGCCTTCGAGTTCGCCGGTGATCGACAGTCGACCGACCGGAATGATCCATTCGAGGGGGGTCGTTCCCTCGAGTCCGCTCTTTGAGCGGATGGTCGCTCCCTCGGGAATTGACTGTATCCGTAAATTGCAGATATACTGCGTGCGCAGGTTTTCGACGATTTTACGCATCAGCACCGCTTCGAAGGTCAACATCTCTTCGGGAGTGTAGCCAAGCGTAAGGAGCGGTTTTTCCGCAACGGGCTCACGTTGTCGTGACGACCACTCATCCACCCGTAAAAGCGAAACGACCATTTGGGTCAACGTGTCACAAAAAGTCACCGTTTCAGAATCTGCACCTCCTGCACTGTCGACAGCCCCCGTTCTCACCTCCCGGCGCTCCGTAATTGAACTGGTCATTGAAAGAACCATCACCAGCTCCCCAGCAACGGCAGTGTCGGCAAGCGATGTCGTGGTAAGACGGGTAATGCAGTAGCCGATCTCTTCAAGCGGCTGTTTCAATTGATGATAGAGTTTTTTTTCAAAACCGGGCGGCGTAAAACGGGAAACCGACGAATCGGGAAAGAAAAAAAGCGGCTTTTTCCCCCCGCCGCACTCAAATGACAGGACATCGTGCGGGGCAAACAGCGAGCAGAAAAAAAATATTGAACCGATCGTGCAGCTCCATACTGCGGAAATACCCGAATGCGTCATGATATATCTTCGAAAATAAAGTTCCCTCATCTGCCTATCTTTCGTAATATAGCTAAATATCAATGCCGCATCCAGAAAAGAGGAGGAGGCATCAAACATTTCATTCAGGATCGTTACTAAATAGGGTAGATTGCCTGAGCCGTTGAAGGAAAGTATTTTGAATCCATGAAATCTCGTAAAAACAGACGATTATACCTTCTAAGGGGAGCGGTTGCGATATATGCGATAGTGTTTTTTTGCATTGAAAGGGACAATCCCTGGGATCCGTATAACAGCCCCGACAACGGGTGCCTCCCGGAAGAGTTGCTGGAACTGCAGGAGTATTTTACCCGCGAAATAGATAAATTAAGGAGTAACGTCTCCAGCCTTCTCCAGGTGGCGTGGACCGGATTTCAATCACAGATCGCAACGAACAGCTCCTATCAAAATAATAACGACACCGCTCTCCAATGGATAGGGTCGCGGCATTCAATGAACGATCGGATCGATGCGAGAAATAGAAAAAGCGGCAATTGCGACTCGGCGGAATTCAAATATACCATTGCTCCGGTCACGCTTTTTCCCATGCTGTTTGACGAGGATATCGATAGTTCCGGTCTTTTTGAGCTCATGCATGTAAAGGATAGTGTCGATGTCCTCGTTCGTCGTGCACGGGATACGTGTCCGGAACAGGTGGTTCTCACCGAGGGATACGTTAATTCGGTCAACCGTTCTTTTACGGATCTCAATGACAAATGGGATAGCCTTTTCGACAGTATCAGCCGTTACAACGCCCGGATGATCGCTTACAACCGAACCATCAACATCGACAGCGTCAACAGACAGGTTTGTATTTGGGATTCCCTCACCGCGCACTACAACGACTCGCTGTTATTCTGTCGGCTGCCGTGGATCGACGATACGACGGGAATTCAGCACCGGATCGACAGTATCGAGCCGGGCGATACGATAGCGTTCGAGGCTGACAGCGTCCGTGTCGGAAATTTTCGTTTTATTGAGAAGGGGGCGGCAGGCGTATGGACCGTTATCATCGGGAATCCCAAGACGAAAACCATCATTTCTTCAGGGGGGGCGGTTGAGATCATAAATTCTTACAATATAAAATTTGTCAATCTTACCTTCACGGATATCGGTAACGAAGTCGGAGCGCGTGTAACGAATAACTCAAACGACATTACCTTTTCGCACTGCATTTTCCGTAACAATCGTAACAAAGGCCTTGAGGCGACGGAGTGCGGCAATATCACTATCGATAACTGCCTGTTCCTTTACAACGGCAATGATGATACAACCGCCGAAGCTCTGATAAATATGGCGGCTCTACGTTTCGCCGATTGCCGCGATACGATCGCCGTCATGAACAGCATTATTGCCCACAACACCGGAGTCGGCATCGATATCAGCAGCAGCGATATCACGATGAGGTGTTGTACCATCTCCGACAATTCCCTCGACGGAGTACGCTACACCGGTCCCACGAGTACCGGGCGATTCGTATCGTATTCGTCGCTCTATACATTTAACGGGCAATACGGCATTTATAGAAACGATCAACGGACGACCAGGGATATCTTTGTTTCCTCCGAGAGTGACAACCGGTTTTTCGGCAACGTCGCCGGCGAGATGGGCGGCGACTCGGCCATTGCCGAAGACAATAAGCCTTTTGTCAACGTCGATCCTAAGTACGTCGACAGGGGAAACGGCGATTATCGTATCGGAGCCGAGAGCCCGCTCTTCGGAACAGGCATCGGCTATCAGTACTGATGCCGTCCCGGGAAGGAAGACGCGTCGCCAGTCACCTCATCCGCAAAGGAGATGATCCATGAAACGCATCGGCCCCCACGTGTCGATTACCGGCGGCGTGCAGGAGGCGCCGTTTAACGCCCGCGCCGTCGGCGCGACGGCGTTCGGAATGTTTACGAAAAATCAGCGTCAATGGGTGGTCAAACCGTACGACGGGGCGACCATCGACGCCTTCAAAAAGAACCTCGCCGAATGCGGCTACGCTCCGCACTGCGTTCTCGCGCACGACTCCTATCTCATCAATATCGGCAATCCCGACAGGGCGATGCGGCAGAAGTCGCTGACCGCCCTTATCGATGAGCTTACCCGCTGCGGCCAGCTCGGGCTTTCCGCGCTCAACATCCATCCGGGAAGCCATCTGCGCGCGATGAGCGAAGAGGAGTGCTGCATCCTCATTGCCGAATCGATCAACCGTGCACTTGAAAAGACTGCGGGAGTGACGGTGGTGCTCGAAAACACCGCCGGCCAGGGCTCGAACATCGGCTACCGGTTCGAACAGCTCGCGATGATCATCAACGCCGTCGACGATAAATCGCGTGTCGGCTGCTGTTTCGACACCTGCCACGCCTTCGCTGCCGGGTACGACATCCGCACCGCGGAGACCTACCGGCAAACCACGGCCGCATTCGACCGGGTGGTGGGTCTGCGCTATCTGCGCGGACTGCACATCAACGATGCGAAATCTTCCTTCGGAAGCCGTGTTGACCGCCACCACAGCATCGGCGAAGGGGCGCTCGGGTGGGAAACGTTCCGGTTGTTTATGACCGATCCTCGGTTTGACGATCTCCCCATGATCCTGGAGACGATCGACGAGGGGCGGTGGCCGGCGGAGATCAGACGGCTCTCCGCGATGGCGGGTGGGACGGAGCAACAAGCATTATGACTGAAAGCGGAAAGAGAAACTCTTGTGTCAAGCGGATCCGACAGGTGGTGCAGCGCCTCGCTGGGAAAATGAAGGAATAATCCGGATTAAACTCATGGCACCATTCATTCCATGAGTGGGCGAAACGACGGTCGCCTCAAAAAAAATCGGCCCGGCTTGTTGATATTCACACTCCCCCGACGATATATTATTAATGACGGGAAATACGGTCCGGGAGTAGAGTGGTGAAACCGCGTATCAACATCAAAGTAAAGCGCATTTCGGAAGGGTGCTATCGTGCGTTTTCCGATGAGATTCGGGAGCTGTCGGTCGAGGGGCCGAATATATGGGAAACCCTAAAGACAGCCAGGATCGTCGTACGGCAGATGCTCGGCCCGGACGAGGAGCGGGGGAGTTGAGGCTGCTTGAAGCTCCCGTGATCATGCTTCTTCTTGACGCCCTGCGATGCAGGCAGTAAATTCCTATTATTCAGGCATAGTACCAGCCCAACCACGTTCTCCTCTTTTCATAGAAAGCGGGATTTCCTATGAAATGTTTGTTAATCTGCTGCTTCGTTTTGATTGTAGCCTTTCAATCGTTGGCTGAAGTATCGATCGGGATGAATTTTAACTCCCGCATGCATAATGACCGGCAGGCAAACAGTCAGAATGCGAATAACGATTTCAGTACCTTTGAATATAATCTGGACGTTCAGCCGACGGCTGTTATTGTCGTTATGGATAATATTGAAATTGCCCCTTTTGGGGGGTTCACATTTTACCGCCAGAACCGCTACCAGGATGACGACCTCACTCAGGAAAGCTGGAGCGCCGGCTACAACCTCGGCTGCGGTCTCTATTTTCGCCTTATCCGGGGTGATGTTCTGCGATTTTCACTTGGCCCTCAATTCTACTTCGGACAGACATTCCCGGGCGACAGCGACGAGTATTCACTTGCCGTCGCGCTCAATGCCCCTGCAAATATCGACTTTTGTTTTAATGACCACTTCTTTCTACGTGCCAGTCCGGTCCTTGCCGAGATAAGTTTGGATTACACTCACATCAATGAAAACCGCTTCAATAGAGATATCAATTTCAATATTATTACACAACGCGGTTTATCCGTCGGTTTCTTCTTCACGTTTTGATCCGATGTCGCCGCTGCTCACGGTGAAGAGCATACAGTAGCGGTTCTTTCCCGGAAAGTATGCCGTTGTTTTTTCGATAATCCCGGAGGATGACTTTTCGGTTAACAAATATACGGGTCATGGCCGCCCTTCCGGAGGTGAGGGTGATCAGGGCGCCCGACGTGCCACGGTTTTCCCGGTCAATCGTTCATACATGCGCAGACAGCGGTCGGGTGCGTCATCGCTTAACATACGATATGCCTTTGCACCCGCAAGCGACCGAGCGGCCCACAACGCCGTATCGGCAATAAGTGCTTCGATTCCTTCCGCAATCTGCTCGATGGAACGGGGATCGGCAAATCGTGCCGCTCCGGAGCATGTCTCGTGCAGAGGGGCGATCGCCGAGAGCAGGAGCGGGCATCCCTGCAGCATGGCTTCGAGGGGAGGGATACCGAGACCTTCATAAAGGGAGCAGAAAAGCAGGCCGCTGGAGGTATGAAGATACTCCCCGTACCGTTCCATCGACGTCTCCACCGTCACGCCCTCGTGAAGAGCGGCGAGTGACTCTTCGGCGGGATTGACAGCGCCGAGGATGATGAGGCGGTACGCCGGATGACGTGCCTTGACGCGAGTGAAAGCGGCGACGACGCGGCTGCAGTTTTTATGGATGCCTCCGCCGAGGGTGATGAAAAAGGTGCCGCGTTGCATTGTGGCCGTGGGCTGCGGTAAAGTATGGATCAACGGCATGTAAACGACGTCACGAACACCCGTGGCCGTGGAAACGGTTTGTAAGAGATCCTCCATCGTGGCTTTGGAGTTCGCAATGATTCCATTGATTGATGAAAAGAAACGTTTTTGCATTGACCAGTAGGCGGTTGATCTGACATAATTGCCATAGGGAGTGTTCCATAGCTCGACACCCATATCATGCACGGTGGCAATCGAGGGGCATGGGGCAAACGGCGCAATACCGATCGACTGCAGCGGTCCAAGCGCCACCCAGTAATGGAGCAGATCAATGCGGTGGCGAAGGGCCAGCCAGGGAAGGATCAAAATGCTGCTCTCCCATGAGCCTTTCCGATAGGGAATCCAGACGGACGAATCGGCATGGAGTGCAGCCGGAACGGCGGCGCGGTCTCCCCACAGGAACAAGCGGCAACCCGGATGCACCTTCAGGATAGAAGCGGCAACACTGCGGCACCAGGTACCGATGCCGCGGTCGCGATAACCGTATGAAAAAAGGCGCAGGTCCCAAAGAATATTCATATACATACGCTTTCGCGATAAAGACCGACAAGGCGTGACGCCATTTTTTCAAAGGAAACCGTTTCAACATACCGCGACAAACCGCGATACAGACGAAAGCGGGAATCGGTATCGGTCAGCAGCCTGTCGATCCGGGCAACAACTTCATCGGCATTCGCCGGTGTGAGAAAAAGGGGAGGTTCGTCTGCACCGGGCGTATTGATTGCCGTCCCCTCCGAGAAGATTTCCTTTGTCAAAGGAATCGCCGTCGCGATCACCGGTTTGCATGCCCCCAATGCACGGGCGATGCTTCCTGACGAACTACGGTTTTTAAACAACGCAAGGACGATGTCGATGTCCGAAAGCCGTGAAGGCATTTGCTCTTCGGGAACCCATCCGGTGATATGGAAACAGTTCTGCCATCCCCGTTGTGCGATGCGGGCAATCAGTGCGTCATGGAACGGTTGTTGATCGGCGGTGCGTATTCCACCGATCCACGAAAACGTCCATGGACGGCCCATTCGTTCGAGTACGACAAAAAGAAGGTCGTAATCATAGGCGGGGTTGATGAAACCGGATGTACCGAGATGTACGCATGGCAATCCGGAAAAGGCGAATGGGCGCAAAGGTGCGATCCTTTTAACCGGGTGCGGGAGCACCTGCAGCAGCGATGCGTCCACGCCTTTATCGACAAGAATATCCGCATGATACCGATGATGGATAAGTATGCGGAGGGCGCCGAAGCAGCGGCGCAGGTGGCCTTGAAAAGCGCGCTGCACCGGGTGCCGCACATCCCAGACGAACCGCCTGAACTGCAGCAGGGGAAACAACCCCGTCAAGCGGGACCGCGGAAAAACCGCCGGGTCCTCGTCGTAGACCTCGTGGAGGGTGACGATGACGGGGACGGCGACTCCCTGCAGCATCGTCGTGTAGAACTCTCGTCCGCGGCGGATAAATGCAGCGGTATCGTATTGGATATGAAGGAGATCGCAATTGTCCAGGGCGCGGCGGAACCTTTTACGGTCGGACGTCCACCACCGGGGGTCGATATCCACCACCTCCGCCGCTCCGGACAGAGCTTCTATATAGTCAAGGGAGTAGCGCGCAATGCCGCAGCGGTCACGGTGCGGGTAGATCCATCCGGCCTTCACTCGCCGGTGAAGCCGCCACCGGCGATGCGCATCGATTACCGCATCGGGAAGTCCGGTGCGTTTCCCATAGACCGCAAAGCGGGCGATTCCCGCAACCGCCCCCGCCAGACCGGCAATAACCAGCCGCGGATCATGTCTTATTGTTGCCTCCATCGATGCATTTCCCACCGATCGGGAGAGGTATTCGAGACGATATTTCCAGAATCTGATCCAGGTGCGAAGGTCGTTTAATGGTGCGTAGGTGCAGGCAAAATAGGCGACATTGGCAAATGTATGGAAGAGGTTACGGCTTCTCCCGTCGGAGCGGCAGCCTCCTTCTGGGTTGCGATGGTGGGTGACTCGCGCCGATGCACAGTAGTGAATGGTATAACCTGCATGGAGCAGCCTGAACGATACATCGATCTCCTCAAAAAGAGCATTGCGGCGGTAGTGGGGATCGAAACCGTCGATCGATTCGAGGGTACTCCGGCAAAACGACATGTTTGCCCCCATGACCGAAATGGCGGGTCCGCTGTGTGCAAGGGCGAAATGCTGCCGCAGCTCTCCGGTGGTAACGTCGAACCACGACGGCAGTTCGGCCGCCGGCGGAAACAGGGGGTCATTGATATATCCGCCCACTGCGCCGACACCGGCAACGGCATAACCGGTTCGGTGTCCATCGAGAAGACCGTCCTGGACGGTACAATCATCGTCAAGATAAAGGACAATCGGGTTACCGCCTGCGGCGAGGCCCATGTTGCGCGCCGCGGGAAGGTTGGGCTTTTTGCGGTGCAACAGAAAAACCCGTGCGCTGCCGCTGACTGCAGGCGGATCGTTTCCCTGCCAGACGACAAAGATACGGTCATTGTCGGTGCACTGCCCGGCAAGGGCGGTAATAAGCGAGGGGAGAAGCGAGGAACGCCGGTATGTCGGAATGACGACGTCAATGGATGGAACATAGGAACCCACCTTACGGGATTCAGGAATGGTGCGACGACACTGTGCAAAGCATGATCCGCCGCCCTCGATACCAAGAAATAGTTCGATCCGATTCGTGAACATATTACTACAGCGGAAGACAGTCTTCATGCCCGGAAGATGTTTAACAAGTGCTGCGCCGCCTGCAAACAAAGCGGGGATGAACATCCGGGCGGCCCGTAAAGCGCGCTTATATTTTTCAGGATAGCCGAGAAACCACCCGAAAATTCCCGCCGGGCTGAAAAACTGCAGCACCGTAAACCGCTGTTCGTAAAGCGAATGCATGGCGTTCGCCGGTCGCACGGCAACATGGCCGTCGAGGGCGGCAATGGGATCATGACCGGTTTTTTCCAACAACCGGCGATCGGGCCAGCGCTGCTGGTAATCGGAGCATTCGCTGTGCAGGAACAGCGGCGCTCCGCTGCGGCAGATACGGTTGATCTCATCGAGCGCTTTCTCCTGATGGTGCAGATGGCCGAGAGTATCGATCGAAAAGAGCCCGTCAATGGTGGATGATTTGATCGGGAGATAATGAAGATCGGCGCACACCGGAAGGATTTTTCCCCTCGGGGGAGGCCCTATCGCCTGCAGCGCCTCGGGCGACCAGTCGACAGCGACGACGGCGGCGTCGCGGCGCTGCAGAAAGAAGCGGCTGTACGATCCGGTGCCGGCACCGAAATCAACAACGGTCGCACAGGGAAAACAGCGCTTTGAAAATGCATCAAGCTCACGGTGTTTGAAGGAGAGCTGAATCACTAACCATCGTACGAGCGGATTCACTGCGGAAATGTCAGTCGTATGCCAATGACCCGATTGATGCTTCCGGCGGGAGAAGCATCGTTCAAAGTGCTCCTGCTGCATCGCGGTCACTCTTTTTTCGTTTTATAATAATGGTAATAGTATTTGTAATAGCCGTAACTCGAGTACCGGTGAGATAAATTGATGTCGTTGAGAACGGTGCCGACGATTTTAACGCCCACATTCCGGAGGATATTGGCGGCGCGCAAAACAATTTCGCGATCGGTTGAATGCGACTTCACGACAATAAGCAAACCGTCCATTTTCGTACCGAGCAGCGTTGCGTCGGTCACCGCGACGATGGGCGGCGTATCGAAAAAAACCATGTCGTAATGGCTGCGGAAATAGTCCAAGAGTTGTATCATTTTATGCGATCCGAGAAGTTCGGCGGGATTAGGGGTAAAAATACCGGAGGAAATGAGCGAAAAATTGCTTCTGATCTCTTTTCTGATAATTCGATCATAATCCGGATTGGCGATGAAAAGGTCGGTAAAACCGGGTTCACGCTGCTGGTTGAAGATATGATGCAGCACCGGCCGACGCAAGTCGGTATCCACAAGCAGCGTCCGCTTTCCCAGTTGAGCATAGGCGAGTGCCAGATTGGAGATGGTGAGCGACTTGCCTTCCGATGGGCCCGCACTGGTCAGGGCAAGCACCTGCAGCGGTTTATCGGGGCTTGCGAATAAAATATTGGTGCGCAGCGACCGGTATGCTTCGGTGCTTACCGAGTCATCGCCGTCGAAATTGAATACATGACGCGGATATTGCGTGACGGTCATTCCTTTGTGTGATTTGGAGGAACGTCTTCGTATTTCGATATCGCTCCTTTTATTATGCACGATATGGGGGATCGTACCCAGTACCGGCAACTCGATATACCGTTCGATATCGTCGTTGGACTTGATTGTCGTATCGTTGAACTCGATAAGAAATGCAAGGCCGAATCCCAGAAGCAATCCGAGAAGCAATCCGGCGAGGTACAGCTGCGTCTGATTTTTGGGAACCGGTTTATGCGGCATAACCGGCAGGTCGACGATTTTTATACCGACGCTGCTTGAGGCGCTTTTAATACGCTCTTCCTCCGCTTTTTCCAGCAGGAGGGTGTAAAGATTTTCATAGACCTCCTTCGAACGTTTAAGCCTCAGAAGCTCAAGCGACCTCGAAAGGATGTCGGGATTTCCTTTTTTATAGCGTGCGATTGATTTTTCATACGACTCCATGCGGCGTTTGAACAGTTCAAGGTCGCCCTCTTTTGCAATGACCGATTTCCGCAAATCCTGCCACTGGTGCATGGTGGCAGGATCGAGCGGTGACCTCCCCGTCTGTTTGAATTTTAAAAGCCGCTGTTCGATATCCTGGATCTCCCGGTCGACCGTCGAAATGCCCGATAACCGGATCCCGAGTCCCTCGAGACGCATTTTCTCACGTTCAAGGTCGCGCAGTTTTGCTCGCAACTGTAAATATTCCGGCGATCGGGCATTGTTTTCAGGGGTGATTTTACGCTCAAGTTTCGAGAGTTGTTTTTTTTCCGCATCCAGATCGGCCTCTTTGATTCCGATCTGGGCGAGGCTGTTCGCATAAGCCTCGGTGAGTGTTTTCAGTTCGGGAGTCATTCCCTCCTCGATCTGACCGGTGGTGTCGCTGAAACTGCGGAAATCGTGCTCCGCCTGCTCGAGGTTGTTGCGGATGAGCGACAGTTGTTTTTCGATTTCGGCGACTGCGCGTCGGGATTCTTCGCTGGTCACCTCAAGGCAGCGGACGCGGAACAGCGCCGTACCGACCGAGGCGAGCGCGTAGGCGAGCTCTTTTGTCGGCGCGCGTGCGGTAAGGTGCAGAAAGGAAGCGTAGGTCGTTTTTCGGAATGTAAGGCTGCCGTTAATGAACTCCAGCATGTTTTCCCGTGTGTATTTGGGGAAATGGGCGGTAAAAATCGTGGTGTCGATGCTGTCGAGGACCGCTTCCTGGAAGGTACGGCTGTTGAGTATTCCTTCGTAATAGTTGAGCGAACGGACGGGTGTGCCGACCATTTGATTGACATAGGAAGTCTGTTCCTCGATGACGAAGGTCGAAAAAGATTCGTAGGTATCGGGGATGCGTGCGGCGTAATAAAAGGTCGAGAGCATGACGCTCACGAACGACAGAATGATGACCATCCATCGCCTGAAAACGACGGAAAGATAATCCTTGATGCCGGTACGGGACTGCAGCCGCTGAATGGTGGAAAACGCCATTATTTGAAAATTCCCGCGAATGCCTGGATGGTGACGATGAAGAGCAGCGTATTATTGAGCACCGTTAACAGCGTTTTCCAATCGAACCACTTTGCGTACACGATAATGACGTCTCCTTCCATAACGTCGGGGATGTTGTCCATCCGTCCTTTGTCGATATACCCCTGCAGATCGATGATCTCCTCGGTGACGTCGCCGTTTTCCTGGCGTGTAAATCGGCGGACACGGGAAAGGTCGGCCTTTTCGGTCGGGCCGCCTGCGAGATAAATCACTTCAAAGAGATTCATGGCTTCTTCAAGCTCAAAGAGGCCGGGCTTCTGGATGGAGCCGATCACCTTGACTTTACGTGATTTTTTCTCGGCCGGAACGATGACGATATCGTCCGCTTCCAGGAGCGGAAGGTCGTCGACGTTCCCATTGACGAGAAATGAGTCGAGATTAAAAAGGTCGGGGGTGCGCGATTTGTCGTTGTGGACGATCTTGATACGCGTCAGGTCGGCCCTGCTCGGCGTCGGACCGCCGGCTCCGTTGAGCACCTCCTGAATCGAGGCGCCATCGAGGGTTTTGACAGGCCCCGGATTGACCACCTGTCCGAGCACGGTAATGGTAATTTCCGGCTTCTCAATTATGGTGATAAGAACAAGGGGATTATCGATATGGCGTGCGAGCCGGAATGTAAGATCATTCATCAATTCGGTCACGCTGATATTGATGACCGGTTCTTCGCCAAGCAGCGGGTATTCGATGGATCCGTGCTCGTTGACGGTGTAGCGGCCCGAAAATTCAGGGTGCTGCAGCACGACAATATCGAGTACATCACCGGTTTTAATGATTGATACCCCCAGAAGGGGGAGGGGGAGCATGCAGACCATGAGGAGAAAATGATACAAATACGCCTTCATAAAACTCCTTACTTTACAGTCGCCGCACGTTTCAACTGGCGGGGGCGAAAACGAACGGATACGTGACGGTAACATCGCCCTCGGTAATCGTCTCGAAATGCCACATCCTTATTTTTCTGAGGATTTCCTCCTCGAGCATCTTGTTGCCGGTGGTGTTGTCGACTATGGTCGCCATCGCGACGCTTCCCGAAGCGGCGATCGTAAATCGTACGGTGATTTTTCCGGCAAGAACCGGATCCCGCTTGAGGAACTTTTCATAACTCATACGGATACTTGCCTTGTGGGACGAAACGACGGCGTTGATGGCCTCGTTGTCGCGTTTCGCATTCGATGAAGCCGCTCCTTCGATGCTTTCGGGTTTCTGGATGATGAACGAGCCTTTTTTAGCGAGATCGACCGTTGTTGCTCCGCGTGCACTCGCCAGAAGATCGTCGATGTCCTCACGGTGGGAAATGGCGACATCTTTACTTTTAACAAGTTTTCTGTCGAGGACGTCGTAGTTTTTCGTTTTCTGCAGGCCGGTCATTTTTTCAAGCGCTGCTTCAAGGTCCACACTGCTTTCCTTGCGGTCTTTTATGGAGCCGAGGACGTCGACCACGGCGGGACCCTTGGCGGTCGTCCCCACTCCAGTGAGCATCCCGAGCACCCCGACCGTCCGGATTTTTTCCTCAACGCGTCTGACGCGCCTATCAACCGACCGCTGCGCCTGAGCGCGTTGCTGCGGCGTTACGGGACCGGAAATCGGTTTCGTCTCGGTTTTTTCCACTGTTTTTTTTCGTGCCTCGGCGCTGGATTCAACCGTCTTTTTCACGGGTTCCGCTTTGGGAATCGGTTTTTCGATGATCAACTGGGCGAACCGTTCGGGGATTTCCTCAATGATCACCGTTTTTACCGGCGCGAGTTCTTTGTTTCTGATATAAAGTATCAAAACAAGGTGGGCGGCAATGGAGAAAAATGCGATCAGCATGAAACGATGGTCAGTAAAATTGCCCGATTTTCTTTTAACGTTTTTGATAAGCGCCGCATCAAGCGGAGCGGTGTGGTAAGCGCCGGCAACGATGACCTGAGGTAAGCGCGGCATGCTGCTCATCCCTCCCGCCGCCTCACGGCAAGCGAGAAATTGTTGTATCCCTGCTGGCCGCACGTGTACATGATTTTTTTAAGGAGTCGGAAACGGATTCTTTTATCCCCCTGGATCGTGATCTCCCCCTTGAACTTCGTTTTTGTCGAGTATTGTTCGATTTTCTCGGTGGCCTCACGCCTTAACTGGAGCCATTGGTAAAGCCCGGGGATGATCAACGCTTCGGAAGAGAGCGCCTCGTCAACCGAGGCGACCCTGACATCCTCGGCAAGTATGTATGTATTGTTTACGATGAGCGTAACGCGCAGCTCCGGCGGCTTTTTTGCCGACGATTCGGGAAGGATGAGGTCTTTATGCACGGTGACGATGTCTCCTTCCGAGGAAAAACTCTGCAATAGGTAGATAAGCAAAATGGTCATGACATCGATCAGGGAGGTAAGCTGCGGTCTGAATGTCTTGACCATGCGGCCCCCGCGGGATTTCCGCAATTGTTTGGATGACGATTTCGATGCGGGGAAGCTCATAAATTTTCTTCATTATCGATGATGGTGAAAATCTTGTTGAGGTTGGAACCGGAAAAAAGATCCATGATGAAATCTGAAGGTTTGAGAAACAAGAGCTGGCGGTTTTCCTCCGAGAAACGACGGAAAAAGAAGACGAAAACCCCGAGGCCGTGGCTGTCGATGAAGGTGGTCTGGCTCAAATCGATGGCGATCTTCCCTGAGAAAATCCTCCGGATATTCTCGAGTTTCGAAGTGATTTTCCCGATGTTGTTTCCGGTAATATCGCCGGCGATCATCAGTACAGGCGTTGATCCGGCTTTTCGTACTTTAAGCTTGAAGCTCATCCGATATCCCCCGACAAACCGATATCAGGAAACTGGGATTCCCTGCATATATCCATGAATTTGATGATATCATCGTAAAGGATGTCCGATTCGAGTACCAGCACAACGCTTTTCTGGGACGGGTATTCGAACTTGATGGCTTTGAGCAGAACGCGAAGTTTTTCAAACTGATATTGGCCCTGTATCCGGGGGACTATATCGAGTTTTTTGCCGGTGCCGACGATACGGAACCCTCCCGAGGTGACAATGATGGAAATATCGAGTTCCTTGCTGTCTTCCGCTGCATCTCCCTCGGTTTGGGCAGGCGGAAGCGAAAAATCGATCGCGGCAATATGGGTAAAGACCGCCATTGACACGAGAAACGGTATAAGCACCATGAAGAGGTTCATTACCGGCGTAACGTCGAGGTCGATCATCTCGACCTCACGTGAGATCGCTTTTTTGGCCCGTTTGGTCGCTGGAAAGGCCTGATGAAGATGTTGAGCGGCGTTATCGGGACGACGGTCGGACATCGTTTGCGCTCCCTCGAAGGTTATGATCGGCGCTGCGCATAAAGAAAGTTGAGCAGACGTACCGAGCTCTCATCGATCTCTTCGATGAGGGTGTTTGCTTTTGATCCGAAAATCGAGAACAGTATCATGCAAGGAATGGCGACAAGCAGTCCCAGCGCTGTGGTGTTCATGGCAATGGCGATACCGCGCGCCAGTACGGTCGCCTTTTGCGACGGGTCGGCGGCTGCAAGGGCGCCGAATGCCTCTTGGAGTCCGAAAATGGTGCCGAGCAGCCCCATCAGGGTCGCGACGTTGGCGAACAGTGACAGATAATGGGTCCGGCGCTGAATGCGCGGAAGTTCCCGCAGTGCAATTTCATCGACCGCATTCTGTATTTCATGGTCGGGCTCCTGCTGCTGGAAATGCCAGAGGGCCGATTCCAGGATCGACGAGAGCGGTGTTTTTGTTCGTGCGCACAATTGACGTGCTTTTTCAACGTCGCCGTTGCGTACCATTCGGGTAAGCTGTGTCAGAAGCGCCTTGGCATTAATACGGCAGTGAATATAATAATAAAAAAGCCGTTCGAGCATCACGGCGAGCGCGAATGCCGATACGACAATGATCGGATACATCCAGACGCCGCCCTCCTTGAAAAAACGAACAATCGCTTCCATCCTTCCTCCTTACCAGACACTTCGCCTCATCGATGAGAGACAGTGGTAATTTTGTTTAAAATCAATATGTTCAAACTCTCAGATAGTCTATCATGCTGTGGCGTGTGCTGTCAATAATTCCGACCCCTCTCCCCGTGAGTCGTTACTTGATGAGCGGGGTGAAGGGGAGGGGCTGGCTGAGCTCGTCGGAGAATGAACGGGTAAGCACCTCTTTGCGGTAGAGCGTTTTTTCTTTCGGTAAAAAAATCATTACCTGCGGTTTTTCAACCTTGCCGCTTATTTTAACACCGACGGTAAAGGTGATGGTCCCCGGTTGATCGATGCGATACCCTTGTTCGGCAACGACGGTGCTGTCGGCGGAACCTGCCGCCGTCGCAGCCGGACCGTCCATGGGGAGCATGATGAAGAGTGCGATTACCGTCATGGAAAGCATTCGCCGGAAATCCGGACGTCGTTGCGTCCGCCGCATGGCACGCTTGTTCATCGTGAGGCCTCCGTCGGCTGCAGGGTGAAATTTTTCAGTTGGGGAAAGGCGTAGCGGTCGATGCGGACCTCCTCAGGGGACAACGGCCGTTCGAAACCGGGAGGTTTCGGGAGGGGAACATCCGTTCCGACGGTCATGAGGAGCAAAGGGAACAATGCACGGTCGAACTTATCGGCCGCAGTCACTTTCACTGCAAGAATGTTGGTACCGACACGTATTTTTCCCATGAGGTCGCACGAAAGGGCATTCGACGGAAATGACGGCATCGAATCGGTCAATAGATATTCACCATTAACATACACGTTAAGTTGCCCCTGGGTCGCCAGAAACAGCGTTGCTTTATGCGGTATCTTATCCAATGTAAAAGTCCGTCTGAAAAAGACCGTCTGATACGGTCGGTAGGTGGCGGCCGTATCGGGGGTTCCTTTTCCGAACCACATCGGTATCGGCATATTGCCGGGAAACCCCTCAATCTGTTTTTTAAGAATCGATGCCCGTTGTGCCTTATACCATGAGGAGTCGTTGAAGTGTAATGAAAACCATTGTGACGTCGAATCGGATTGGACACGCCACTGTGAACCGGAACTGATGGCGGTCTGCGTCATATGTTCTTCACGCGAACCGAAGATATCAGGGAAGTTCTGATAGAGGCGTACGTAGGCATGGGTCACGTAATCGCCCGCGGCGTAGGATTGCGCCGAAAGAGTGAGTATATTTTTGTAAATATCGAACGCCTGTTCCTGATACCGCAGGCCGATTTCTTCAAAACGCGCTTTGTACTCTTCTTTTTCCGCTTCGTCAATGTTGTGCGGATACGGCGGAGCGTTAAATGCGTTGATGCAGAGAAGGTCGTAGCACCATCCCCGGTTGAAAAGTAATTGCCCGATACGTTCTTTCGCCTCCCTGACGCTGCGATCGTCGATTTTATAGGCTTCGGCGATCTTGATGGTTTTAAGATAATTTTCAAGCGCCTGGTTTTCATAGCCCTCGATCTGTTTGAGCAATTTCGATTTATACACGAAACGTTCGTAATCGTCAAAGCCATCGGGAATCGGCGCATCGCGCGCGATGGAAACGACGTCGGCATAGGTTTCGCCTACCGACAGGGAAATGCCGGTTATCGATTCGCTCGCTTTCTGGTAATATTCATTGAATTCCTGATAGGTGGTGCCCAGTTCCAGGCATTTGAGGAAAAGCGCAATGGCGCGTTCCTGGAACGGAGCGATTTTCTGGAACAGCTGTAATTTACGAGCTATAAGCGAGAAGCCGTCAAGCTGTTCCCTGTGCTGGGCGGTGCGGGCGATTTCCACCAGTGCAAGATAATTTTCCGCGGCGATCACCGGGAGATAGGTCAGCTTTTGACGTGACTGCAGGATGAATTTGTCCTCGATTTTTTCCTGTATGGCGAGTTTGACATTGCGTTCATGAAAGTAGACCGCTTTTTCAATGAAATATTTTTCCACCGCCTGAGCGATCCCCAGCTCGAAAGCGATCTGTTTATCAAGCGGCAATCCCGACTGCCGATCCTGGCTGAAAATGCCTACGGCGAAGTCCTCATACGCCTGCCCGATCTGGAAAATTGATCGTGTCGTCCATTCGGAGATGTTGAATTTAATAACTCGTGCATAGCCGTCGACCGCCTTCTCGAGTCGGTCGGATTTATCGGAAAGCTGTTTTTTGTATCTTTCGCGGGAATGGCCGAGGGCGATTGTGTTCATGGCGGTATGATGTATCTCGGCGATCGTGTAAAGCGCTTTTGCGGCATAGTAGGCATTCATCGTCCCGGGATTTTTCATTTTCCGGTAGGTTTCAACGGCGTTATTGAGCCGGTCGACGGCGTCTTCGTTGCGGTTACGCATGTACAACGCAATTCCGTCCATGCAGAGTGCCTGAATGATGCGGCTTTCATCGTTTCCGAAGCGTGTTGAAAATACCCGGGTAACCCGGCTTACCGACTCCCAGTCCTTAATTTTTCCATAGAGCTCTCCCGCACGGAAAAGCACATCCGCGGCGTCGTCCGATTGCGGGAAAAGCTGGGCCATCTTTTCGAAAGTCGCCGCTGATTCAGGCCATTTTTCGAGGTTTTCGAAACAGAATCCTGCATTGTAAAGGGCTGCGGGCGCCAGTGCATCCTTCGGAAATTTCGCGGTAAGCCGTAGATAGGTATCGGCGGCAAGATCCCACTGCATCAATTTTTCATGGCATTTGGCAATTCGGAACTGAGTTTTCGGAAGCAGGTTCGATTGGTCGTATTTCGCCATAAGCCGCTGAAAAACAAGAATCGCCCGCGACCACTCCGCCTGTTTTTCATAGGCAAGACCGGCATTAAAAAGCGACACATCAGCGATCCGCGCATCGGGATACTCCAGGGCGACACGTTCATACTGTTCGGCGGCATCCTTGAACCGGCTTTGCGATTCGAGCACTTCTGCCATGCGGAATATCGATTCGGCAATACGGGCGAGGGCTTCTGATTTATCAACGCCATCAGGAGCCGCTTCGCTGAGTTTTTTATACCATGTTCCCGCCTCGTCGAAACGTTTCTCTTCATAAAATGATTGGGCGATCAGTCGGATAGCATCGAAGGCATAGTTGCTTTCGGCATGTTCTGAAATGATCCGCTGATAAACGGCCCTTGCGGAATCATACAATTTATTGTTGAAAAAAAGCGACCCCTTGATCGTCAGTACTTCAACGGCTTTTGGGTTTTCGGGATTAACTGCAAGGTAATTGTCGCATGCCTTGACCAGCAGTTGTGATGCCGCGGAAAGTACCGGAAAGGAATCGGTCCGTGCAACGGAGGCCGCGGCGGCGGTCGTGCCGTCTTTTCCCCCGGCTGATATCGCGGCCGAAGTCGAGGGTTGGGGACCGGTCTTCTGAACCAGCCGTCCATGCGGACCGCCGCATCCGAGATACAATACCGCAAGCAGCGCCGACATTACACCGGTCGCGGCCGCCGTAAACGGCCGGGTGGTTGCCGGGAAAGAAGAAATGCGGGCGTATATTGTCATTAGTCAATCCTACCGTACTGGCGACGCTTCGATCTTCAACAGGTTCTGTGAGGCCACAATAGCGTTCCATGCGGCGGTCTCTTTATATTTGCTGTCCGGATAACGCTTGGACACGGCGATATACTCTTCGGCTGCTTTGCGATAATTACCGAGTGAAAAAAGTATTTCCGCAAGATTATAATGACATTCATTGGCCAATGGAGAACGGGGATAGAAACCGATATAATCGGTATAGGATGCGAGCGCCTTATGATAGAGGCTGTCGTTATTTTTCTGCAATGCAAGCTGATGGTAACTGATGGAGGCATCATAGAGCATTCTGGATGCGGTGCTGTCGGCGACGGCGCGGCTGGAATCGGGCTGCCTCCTGGCCCAGGCGCTCTTACGGTGATATTTCTTGAAAAACATATATTTCTGATCGATTGACATTTCGGTGGATGCGTCACGTTCCAGTACCGACAACAGTTCCGCCTCCACAAACGGATTATTCTCGTAGTTCGGATAGGAGGAAAGAATACGCTCATACGCCTTTTTCGCCATATCGTTACGCCCCTGATCGCGAAACACCTGAGCCAGCCGGTGAAGTATCTGGCACCCCCGTTTTGTATCACCGAGTCTTCTGGCGAAAGCGGTCGCGCGTTCAAGTCCCTTCTCGCCGGAGACATCGGTCTCGCTGAAACTGATGGCGATGTAATCCATCGACTCTTTTTCAAGAAGCGAGTGGCCGAACTTGCCCTCCCCGAGATCAACGAGCGCAAGAAAAGAACTGATTGCTTTTTCCGGGTTGGAAAGCCGGTACTGGGTCCAGGCCACCTTGTAAAGTGACTCATCGAACCACTCGCTTTCCGGGTATTTCATCACGGTATAAAAAGCGGCAAGCGCTTCCTTGAGATTACCTTTATCGAAATGATATTCACCGCAGAACATCCAGGCCTGAGCGGCGTGAGGATTATCGGGATAGCGGGAAGCGACGATCCGCATATGCGCATAGGCGCTGTCAAACTTCGCAAGGTCGTTAAAACACCATGCCAGACTATAGTGAGACGCCGCACAGAAGGGGGAAGTCGTATCCGATGCGATGGCGGCACGGTACATGTTCATGCTTTTATCATGACACAGCAGCGGAGAAGAGGGCTCTTTAGGCAGTTCGATCTGTTCGCCGTTTCGGTATCGCTCCATGGCGCGACCAAAGCGCTCCACCGCCTTATCAAACCGTTCGTAGGCACGGGCGTAATCGTTATTTTCCTTCTGATAATAGAGTTCTCCAAGCTGATATTTCAGATAACAGGCGTCATGCCTGTCAAGGTCGGCGGAAAGCAGCCTCACGATACGCTCCTGAAGAAGTGCCGAGTATCGCTTCTGGAGGGCATCCTCACTCGCCAGGAGCGAATCCATTGTCCTTGACGTCGACCGATCCGCCGGCGACCGAACAGCGACGGAAGTGCCGTTCTTCGGATCAGTCGAATCGCTGCGGGATCCACGCTCATCGTTCAGCCTGCTCTTTCGCCAATCAATATATTCCCGTTCCCAGCGGTAACGGTCGATCATACTGATTGACGAGAAAATCGATGCCTGATCAACGATATTTTTGATTTTCAGCCTCTCCTGCGGTGCATTCGAAAGCATGCGGGTTTGCATACCGGCGTTTTTCGCCTGTTCGATTTCTATGGTGAGGGAGTCGATCGTATGGAGTAGTCGCTCCCGGTTCTCGGAGAAACTGGCCTCCTGAAAAGTCCCGGTATAGTAATGGGACGTGATGAATGCACAAAGCCGGTCGATTTTTTCATAATAGGCGGCGATCGTTTCGTAGTCGGGAATTTTTTCCTGCCCGACGCGGCTGAGAAGCGCCGCGATTTCTTTACGCGCATATGTGATATCCGCGGCATTGCGCCCATCGTCCGAGGTAGAGTCGCCTAGTGTGTCAAGGCGCTCGAGCATGCGTGTAAGACGCTGTTTCTCTTTCGTGACGAAGGAGTGTTTTTTCCATGCAAATGATGCTATTTGTAAATAGCGTCGGGCAAGGATCAGAATGCCTTCGGCCCCCCAGGGCGTTTCCGGTGCCTGGTTGACCAGTTTCCTCAGAGCGGTTTCGGCTTTTTCAAACCTGCCCGAACGTAAATAACACCATACGATTCCTGAAAGTGCACGTTCGAAAAGCGTGCTGTTGTTCATATGCTTATAAAACAGTTCAATCGCCTTATCGTAATTACCCCGTTCGTAATGGATCTGGGCGATGACAATATTGACTTCCTGCAACGCCATACGATCGTCGTCGGTAGTGATTTTGTATTGTTTCGCCTGTTCGAGAATGGAGAGCGCCGTCGTATCATCTTTTACGGCAAGGTATGAACGTGCGAGGGCATGCACCACATGAAGCCCATACGGTTTATCCCTGTCGATGAGGGCGGCAAGACGCTCGATTTTTTCGGTCTTCCGGAGCACGATCGCGCTCTCGATGACAATCCAAAGCGCCAGATTTCGATCGGCCCCACTTAAATCATAGAGATAGGACTGATTTGTGTCGGCAAGAATTGCGGCATACTCATGCAGCGCATAGAGGCTCTGAATGCGGAAAAGAAACTTTACCGGCAGGTACCGTATATTATCGGGAATTTTCTGCAACGTCTCCAGTACTTTCCGATGGGCGCCCTCCTGAAACAGCACACGCGTCATAAACAGATAAAAGTCGTTGACGTCGGTAATCGTGGAAAATCGATCGATCGCGTCGTCAATCTTTTTTCGCGCGAGTGAAAGGTTCCCCTCAGTAAGGTACTGATTGACGTGGTGCCGTTCGATCTGCACCATTTCGGACACTTGGTCTGCCGTCGCTCGCTTTATTAAACGGTTTTTTAAACCGTTCAACCGGGAATAATAGCTTTCTGCCTGCAAGCCGAGATTGGCTTTCAGAATCGAGAAGAATTCATCTTCAATCGGCCCGGCGGAGACCGTTTTTCCGGTGTCGATATTCATCGATCGCATCGTTGCCGAAAGCAGGGTGTCGGTCCGCCGCCAGAGCGTATCGATATCGTGTTTAACCTCAAGCATCTCGGTGATGCGCCTGAGGTTTGCTTTTTCAAGGGTTGAAAACATGCTTATCACCGGTTCTCCGACGACGAGTTCACGAAAAATGGCGATTGCATCGATAAGGGGCGCCTTGAAGGAGTTGATTTTTTCTTCGATTTTCCGGTTCTGTTTTTCGAGAGTCTCGATCGCTTTATCGAATTTGACAAGGTTGTCTTCGTTGTACCCGGTGAGCGACGTCGGGTAGAGCTCGATGTCGCGCATCGATGCGAGCACATCGGCTATCGCCGCCGATTCTCTCTGAAGGACGCCTATTTTATGCCACTCGGCGCCCAACCGCAACATAAGGTTCTCTTTCGTGTGCCAGAAGTCCTTTTTAACGGGCTTGAGACACCACGCGCTGTTCCATACTGCACCAAGCAGCATCGCTGTAAGGGCGATCGCCGCAATGCGGTATGAAAGGGCGTGTCGGTTCATGCTGCGATCATCTTCCTATTTGATGATTGTTTCCCGTTTTTTCTTTATTTCGTCGAGCCGGCGCTTCGCGTCATTGTCTTCGTTTTTTTCCGCAGCCGGTCTGGACTGTTCCTGTAACTGCAACCGGTTGTCGATATCGATCCTTTTTTTCTGTTTTCTGTTTTTCAGCAGCAGATAATTGCGCATCATCTCCGCTCCGCTCATCTTGAATCGGATGGGGAATGAAAGCGTCCCCACGATTTTCCATTTGACAAACCATGGATCGAAGGGGTCAAGTATGCCGTGATCTTTTTCATAGGTAAAAATGCCATTTTCCTCCTGGTGGTGAAGCTCGACAAGGTCTTCGGTTCTCATGCGGGAGCCCTGATTGACACTTAACAAAAGCGGGATCGCAAGCGACAGCGTTATGCCGTTGTCGTACCTGACGTCTCCTCCGAAGGTGAAATACATCGGATTTTCGGTAAACCAGACGAGGAACTGTTTCGGCCCGTCGTTCACTGCCAATGGTTTAAAGATATTGTTAAATGATTCCAGATTGTACTGGGCGAAAAAGTCAAATCCATAGCCGCTGTAAACGACACCTAAATCAAGGAGTAATTGATAGAGCTCATGCCGCTTTGAAATCGGCAGCCGGAGGCCTGCGTTGGCAAGAAAGCGTAACGGGAGTATGCTCAATCGCGGGAGCAGATCGAGTTCATAAACGAATACCGTTTCGAATGTGTGCCCTTTGACCACGAAACCTTCGGGCATAAACCCGGTGTAGCCGCCGAGGCTCGGTCCGCTCTCACGCATCTGATATCGATAGTCCATCGAAAGCCCGATGCCGTTAAGCCGCAAGTCCTGATTGTTCGGCAGGGTCAGTTTGACACCGCCGCCGAACCAGCCGGGCATAAAGCCGTACGAGAGCACCCGTGACGAGACATGGGCCGAGAGATAGTCGGTGATGCCGCCCTGGAGGTAAATTTCCGGGAAAGCCCTGATGTTGGAGACCCATCGCCGTTTCGAAGCCGTTGGTCCGCCGGTGTCACCGACTTGTGAGTTCATTTTAATGGGGTCATCATCCCAAACATGGCCAATGCCGCGAAGTGATATCCAGATGTCGCCGGATCCAAGGGTATTGGAATTTCGGCATTGGTAAAAGGTCTCCCCGCGGTTTCTCCGCTGGCTTTGCTGAGCGGACGTGATGAAGGCTATCAGTAACAGACATACAACCAGGCACAAGAAAGGTGATCGGTTCATTCGAGATCCTCCAGGAGTTGTTCGATTTCATCCATTTTCTGTTGAATTTCTTCACGTCGCTTCAGGACCTCTTTTTCGGAGTCTCGATCGTCGAAATCGAGGTCCAGTTTTTGTATATCCAGATTAAGTTTGGCGTTAAGCTCTGTGCCCTCTTTGATTGAGACATCGATAGCGTCGGGCTGTTTCATTTTATGTTGTTCTATGAAAACCATCGTACGAATCGCTTCAGTATTGGTTTCTCTGAAAATGAGGGGTATTTCAAGTGCCGTAGAGAGCCTGAGATAGGTCGGTTCAAGAGGACGATCGGGTTTAACACGTTGCAGGACAAGGATGCGTAAGGCACCGAGAAGGCTGATTCTATCAAAAAGGCGATATCTGACCGCCGGTTCGATCCAAAAACGTTGTTGGCTATAAGTACGATCGCCCGGCGAATTTAATCGTTCCTTCCGTAATTCCCTGTAGAGTCCTGCTCCGAGATCGATCGAATAGCTGTTTCGATTGAGTTTCAATTCTGTGCCCAGGCAAAGGGATAGCTGGGAATACCGATAAAGCAGATCGGGATTGTCGACCATGCCTACCAGCAGGTAACTTTTCAACGGTACTTTTTTAAACTTTGCAATCCAGTCGAGATCAATCACCGCCGACGGGCGAACGTAGGCATGGTAGTCCGGTCTTCCGGCAATCGCCGACCCGCTCAATGTGTCCATCTCAGTTGACAGATAGAGGTCACCTGAGACGGATACACCGAAGAACCGCAGATGGTCATTTCCCGGCATGGTAAGCTGAAAATGACCTTCGGTCACGCCGAGTGTCCGGAAATTTGTAAAGGCGGTTTTTCCGGAAAGCTGCATAATGTCGGTAATGCCCACCGCAAGATACGCACCGGGATCAATCCGTATTCCGGATGCGGCATATCCTCCTGCGACAGCCGCGGCGACAATGATATTGCCGTTTCCCATGACATTCGACGCAGGGATATTGAATGTCCCTTCATTTCTTCCGCGCCTGATCTGGCCGAACCCCCTCGGCGCAAAGAGCATGAACATAAGCAGTATTGTGATACAACGTCGGGTCATGAGTAATCGCCCGTTATCCTTCCATTGCCGTTGCGGTGCGGTTGATTACCGGAATCAGCGTCGTAGCGTTAAATCGTTTGCCGTTGCGCCTGATCTGCCGTTTGTAATCTTTGAGTATGGCGATATCGGCTTCGGAAAAAAGCCGCCAGCCGTTATAATTTCTCCTCTCGGAGATCGCAAGGTCCGGCTCTTCAAGCCATCGCTTCAGCGTAGAGACCGAGATCCGGAGCTTTTTTGCGGTCTGTCCGCTGGTAAAATGTCGCGTCATAGAACACCCTCCTTGAGGCAAATAAGAATTATTTCGACACTATATGTTGTACTCAATTCTGCTAGCTACTACACTATATTGAACGATGACATAACTTACTGATTTTTATCTCGATAAATTAACCGGAAACCGGTTCAATAACCCGATTTGCCGACTGCTTTAATTATACCGTTGTGGCATAAAGAATCAATTAATTATTTAATCGATTCAATAAAAGAAAAAATGAGCAGTTTGGTGGAGAATTAGTTGACAATAGATCAAATCTGACGGTAGTGTAAACGTCCTAGAGGTTAAGAAAGAAAGCCACTCTCTACCATTTCGGATCTCTCCCCGGTTATTGCTAGATCCGGAACTCACCGTCCCGGTATATCACCTTCGTCGAGCCGTCGGTGAGTGTGGCGGTTACCGTGCGGTTATTGGTCGCGATTATATCGGTGTGTTCGGGAGAGTCGTTGTATCCGAGCGCGATAAATTTTTCCTCACTCATGTTTTTGAGGTCGCAGGTACATGCATCGTGGTATGCTTTACCGACGGCAAGGTGGGTGTTGCCGAAATCACCCCCGAAATTCTCGTCAAACAGGGTGTTGGCCATAAACCGGGTTATTTTTGAAAAGCGCCGGTCGGTCAGGGAAAACTCGCCGATTTTGTCGGCATTTTTCTGGGTGATCATTTCATGCAGCAGCGATTCGTTCTGCCCCGCGGTCGCGTTCACGATCAGTCCATTGTGAAATTCCAGCCTGATATCTTTGATAATGTTTCCGTAACGGTAAAGCGGCAGGTCAAAGAAGATGGTCCCTTCGGTGCCGCGCCAGTCGGGAGAGGTAAAAATCTCGAAACTGGGGATATTGCGGCCCCGTCCGCCGAGCCACTTGCGGTTTTCGCCGATTCGAACCCAAAGGTCGGTGCCTTCCGAAACAACATGCACTTTTTCAATCGGCATCCGGTCGAGGGTTTCAATCAGATACCTCATATCGGTATAGACCCTGCGCCATTTTTCAAGGGGGTCTTTTTTATCGAGAAAGCAGGCGCGGTTTATCTGCCCCCAGTACTCTTCGATCGACATTCCCGCCTCCCGGGCGGTCCCTTCAGTTCCGTAAAGGCAAAGCGTCCAGGTGAACCGGCCGGCATCCTCTTTGGCATCTAGCCAGTCCCTGAAGGGCTTTGTGCTGCGGCTTGAGAGAATGACCTTGCGCGGATCGGCGTCTGCAAGAAAGAGCGGGTTCTCTTCAGCGAGAATACGGATATAATGGTCGATATTATCGGCCAATCCGCGGTAGTACTTTTCCGGAAAGAAGCCGATCTGTTCATCGCTGCCCTCCTCAAGTTGAATCAGCCGGAAATCATCGTCCTGAAGCTGGACGATCGGCTGTCCTCCGCTTTTCAGGATGGTCCGGTAGACCGCTTTGGCCAGCGGGACACCCGGCAGCTGTGCGACCATGTAAACCACGTCGCCTTTTTTTATCCCCTTCCCGTCATTGAGGGCGAAGTTGATGAGAACGGCTGCGTACTTTTCAAGAAGATTCGGATCCGGTGTGAACATTCTATTCCTTCGGTTTCACGTTGACCAACAGGTAATCTGTGCCGCTTCTTCCGTCGGGAAGACGGGGAGAGTGTAGTAATATTATACGTTTTTCAACGACAACCGCCCGCATTTTCCTATTCAAGTGCAACGGCGACCAGCTCCTTTACGATCGCATCGAAACCGATGCCGCACTTTCCACAGGCGGCCACGAATCCCGCATCCGGTGCCAGACAGGGATTGGCGTTGATTTCCAGTACATGGATCTTACCCGCCGCATCAACACGGAAATCGACACGACCATACCCTGCAAGAGAAAAAAGGTCCCAGCAGGCATGGGCGGTCGCTTTCAGCCGTTCATGCAGTGCGGCATCCTGCGGGTCCCTCGAAAACAGACGGGAAGTATGGGCATATTCGAAGGAGCCTTTTTCCCATTTTGCCGCATAGCCGACGATATGGGGCTTTTCTGCAGGAAACGCGGTAAAACTGATCTCCGCCGGCGGAAATACGGTAATTGTATCGCCGATGCGCTGCAGTACCGACAGATTGAACTCTCGACCATGAATATACTCTTCAGCGAATACTTCCCGGCGCTGCTCAGCTCCGCCACAGTCGACCCATCGTTGCCAATCGCCGGCTGAAGTAATGATCGAATCGTCACTGATGCCGATCGAGGCGTGGTCGTTTGCCGATTTGATGATGAACGGAAAGAATTCGGGCCGAAAGGCTGCATTAAGGGAAGGCTGCCAGCGGGGGGTCGGGATCCCGGCAGCCCGCATGATTTTTTTGGCAACACATTTATTTGAAGTCGCTGCAAGCGTTGCAGGGGATGAACCGGTATAGGGGATGTGCAGTGATTCGAAAAGAATCGGTGCCGCAACGGCAAAACGATCGTCGCCGTCGAGCGATTCGACAAGGTTGAAGATACAGTCGGGTGCCTTTGATGCAATAAGGGTGCTCCCCTCCTTAAGGTCCAGCGTAAGAGGGAGCGTCTCTGCCCGCCACCCGAGCCGGTTAATTGCAGCTGCGACCGCCGTGGTTTGCACGATCACATCGTTTTCATCTTCAGTGGGAGTATCGCCCACCCGGTTGTGGACAATAAGGATGAACGGTTTCATATTCCGTAACGACGGCGTGCGGAATCGATGATGGAGCCGATAAGGCCGGTATAGGGCATACCGATGCGCCCGCAGATTATAGGAAGGTCGCTGTGCTGCGGATGAAGGCCGGGGAGCGGGTTGACCTCAAGGAAAGAGAGATCGCCCCGCTCATCGGCTCGAAGGTCGATCCGGCAGGCATCCCTCCCCCCAAGCGCGCGCCAGGCTTTCAGGCAGATCACCACGGCGGATTCGAGCATCGCCTTGTCGGTAAGGAGGGAATACCTGATCACCTTTTGATAAAATTCCTTATTGTAATACGTATAGGCATGCGCTTCGGCGCTGCCGAGCGATTCGATCTCAAGCGCACCGATGACCTGTGCCGCACCGCCGGTCCCAAGCACGCCCACGGTGATTTCCCGTCCGGGAAGAAAGGTTTCAACCAACGCCGGCTGCCCGAATGTTTCAAGAACGTACCGGCACTGTTCGCGAAGCGTTCCGGCGGAGGCTACGCGGGATTTTATGCTTACTCCTTTGCTGCTCCCTTCCGCCACAGGTTTGACAAACAGGGGAAAAGGAAGGCGCACGGCCGAAACGTCCTCTTCCGAGGCGACAACGGCGAACGCCGGCGTGGGAACCCCGGCGCGCATCACGATCTCTTTGGTGCATCCTTTATGGTGGGAGATCGCCAGGGTCAACGGGTCGGACCCGGTATAGGGAATTCGGAACGCTTCGAGAAGTGCCGGTACCTGCACTTCACGCGATAAACCGTTCATTCCTTCAGCGATATTAAAGACAAGGTCCCACCGTTCTCCCCTGGCGAGTTTTTCGGTGAGAGAACGGATATGGCCGATACGTACCGGCTCATGACCGAGTTCACTGATGCCTGTTTCGATGCTTGAGATGGTGTCGTCGCGGTCGAATTCCGCCGTTTCCTCTTCGCCGTATCCCATTGCCAGATATTCGGAGCGCAAATCGTACGTCAGACCAATGCGCATCAGATACCAGCTCCCTCCGATAGCAATGCGCTGCACGGCGCCGGAGAGTCCTTTTCATCGGGGTAGATGAAGGTGCCGTTGTTGTAATTTGTCAATATCAGCCGGCCGTTCGCATGGTCGGTAACATAGTCGGGCATGACGGGGATCTTGCCGCCGCCGCCGGGCGCATCGATCACAAAGGTCGGAAGCGCATACCCCGTGGTATGGCCGCGCAATCCTCTGATGATGTCGATCCCTTTCCGAACGGAGGTGCGGAAATGGCCTGAGCCGAGGATCGGGTCGCACTGGTACAGGTAATAAGGCCGCACCCGCATGCGCAGGAGTCCGTGGAAGAGCTCGCGCATCGTATCGACGGAGTCGTTGACACCGGCCAGCAGTACCGTCTGGCTTCCGAGCGGGATGCCGGCATCGGCCAGACGGCCGCACGCTTCGGTACTCTCGCCGGTGATCTCGTCGGGATGCGTGGCGTGAATGCTGATGTAAAGTGGGTGATACCGTTTCAGCATCCGCACCAGCTGGGGAGTGATACGCTGCGGAAGCACCATCGGCGTTTTGGTGCCGATGCGTACCAATTCCACATGGGGGATTTTCCGAACGTTTGCCACAAGCCATTGCAGCTGGTCGTCGGAAAGCATGAACGGGTCTCCGCCCGAGATGAGCACGTCACGGATTTCCGAATGCGAACGGATATAGGCAAGCCCCGCATTCCACTGATCGATCTGCGGTATTTCACGTTTCGCATGGTTGCCGACAACGCGGGAACGAGTACAATATCGGCAATAGCAGGAACAGGTTGTCGTCGCCAGAAAGAGGACCCGGTCGGGATACCGGTGGACAAGGCCGGGTACCGGCGACTGCGACTCTTCACCCAGAGGGTCGATTGCTTCGGCGGGTGAGGTCAGGCATTCGAAAACCTGCGGCACCATCGATTTGCGCAGCGGGTGACAGGAGTCCTTATCGAAAAAAAGTGCAAGGTAATACGGCGTGATCGAGAGTGGGAAATGGATTTCCGTTGCCTGTTGTGCCGCGCGTTCTTCCGGAATCAACGGGAGAAATCGGTTGAGCTGTTCAAACGAGCGAATACGGTTGCCGAACTGCCATTTCCAGTCGTTCCACTCCGCATCGTTTACCGCGTTGAAAAAACGGTTGCGGAATCGTACAACGTCGCAACTGTCGCTTTTGGTGAACAACGACGCACAACGAGAAGCTTTTCTTGATGGCGCGCCGACTAAACGGCGATAGAACGGTTCATGGTCAAAGAGTGGAAGCAGTTCCTGAACAGTATCAGTAAACGGGTGGGCACTTGATCTCGTTGTGGTACGACTACCGGGAGGCTCTATAGATTCGCATACTATAGCTTTATGCCCCATTGTATCTCCTTTCGTTAATTGTATAACCGCACCTTCTCCCTTCGGGTATGCGACCGTCGGGAAAAAATGGCCCCGCCGAACGTAATACGATACGGCGTTATATTATGTAGTATATATAATTCATTGCTGAAAAAAAAGAAGAATAGCAAAAAAATCCGCCGAGAAAATTTTTTTTCTATTCTTTATTATTTATAGATCATCTACAACTAATTTTTTTTCGACGTTCCACAAGCACCGACAGATTATGTTCTACCTTTTCAAGGTTGCGGACGAGCCCTTCGAGTTTTTCCCGTTCTTTCGCGACGACTGCCGGCGGAGCTCTATCGACGAAACTTCCGTTGTCGAGGCGGTTTTTTGTCCCGTCGATCAGTTTCCGAATCCGTGCCGACTCCTTGGTCAACCGTTCCAACTCGACTTCACGATCGATAAGTCCTTCGAAACTGATATACAGCTGATTTCCGTCGACGACTGCGGAACCGGCGAACTCAGGCTTGCGGGCATCGGGAGCTATCGTGGTGCCGGTGAGTTTTGCGAACCGGTTGATAAGCGCCGATTGTGACTGTAACCACGACGTGGTGTCGGGATCGACGGTTATAATGACGGCGTTTCCCCATTTGTCCGGTGGAATGTTGTTTTCCGATTTGATCGTGCGCAGCGCGATGATAATCTCTTTGACCAGGGAAAAACGGGGCTCTATGACGGGGTCGGTCAGCGCATCATCCTTTTCCGGCCAGGCGGCGGTCCCCTTTGATGCGGCGGAGGTTACGAACGACCCGGCGGAGGTCATGATCGATTCGGAAGGAGGCCTGTCGGGAGACCATGCACAGTCGCGCAGGTGCCAATAAATTTCTTCGGTGATAAACGGCATGAAGGGATGAAGCAGCTTGAGAAGGGTTTCCAAAAGATACCCCGACAATGCGAGCGCGTCGCTGCGCAGCTGCGGACGCTCCGTCTGGTAGAGATCGGCCTTCTTCGCTTCGATATACCAGTCGCAGAACTCATGCCAGGTGAAATCGTACAGCAGGTGGCATGCCTCGTTGAATCGGTAGTTATCAATGCTCCGGGTGACCCCTTCGATTGTCAATTGCAGCTTGTTGAGAATCCATCGGTCTTCCGCCTTTCGTCGCTCCTTCGGGGGAAACCCGTCGGATATAACCGGCGCGTCAATGAAGAGCAGGAACCGCGCCGCGTTCCAGAGCTTGTTGGCGAAGTTGCGTCCGATATCAAAGGTGTCGTTGCCTAGAAACACATCTGCTCCTTGTGCGGTGATCATAATAAGCGAGAAGCGCAGCGCATCGGCACCGCTTGCCTTGATTATCTTCAGCGGATCGATGGCGTTGCCGAGGGACTTGCTCATTTTACGTCCGCTTTTATCGCGCACGGTACCGTGAAGGACGACATCGGCAAAGGGAACCTTCCCGGTAAAATAAAGTCCCGCCATAATCATGCGGGCAACCCAGAAAAAGAGGATCTCCGGCGCGGTGGCCAGCACATTGGTCGGGTAGAATTTGGCCATCTCAGCCGTATCCTCCGGCCATCCCATAGTAGAGAAGGGCCATAGCCACGAAGAGAACCATGTGTCAAGTACATCGGTATCCTGAGAGAGATCGGTTGAACCGCACTGCGGGCATGCCCGCGGGGCGTTTTCCGCGACAATGGTCGTTCCGCATGAACAGTACCAGACCGGTATGCGGTGCCCCCACCAGATCTGCCGCGATATGCACCAGTCGCGAATGTTCTCCATCCACTCATGGTACGTCCGCCTCCAGCGCTGCGGAATAATCGTGATGCGGTCTTCCCGTGCCGCACTGAGCGCGTCGGCGGCAAGGGGCTTCATTTTAACGAACCATTGATCCGAGTAATACGGCTCGACCACAGTACTGCAGCGGTAACAGTGACCCACTGCATGGGTATGCTCTTCGATTTTTTCAACCAATCCGAGAACGGTGAGTTCCTCAACGACCATTTGTCGGGCACTGAATCGGTCGACTCCGAGATACCGTTTTGGAACCGGGCCTGCCATACATCCCGCTTCATCCATGACAACGATCGGATCCATCCCGTGGCGCAGCCCCATCTGAAAGTCGTTCGGATCATGCGCCGGCGTTACCTTGACCGCGCCGGTGCCGAATTCCCGGTCGACAAAATCATCGGCGATGACCGGGATCGGCCGTTCGACCAGGGGCAGCAGCAGCATTTTTCCGATGCAGTCGGTATATCGCCCGTCTTTCGGATTCACGGCAACCGCGGTATCGCCGAGCATCGTTTCCGGCCGGGTAGTGGCCACGGTGACGAATCCCGGTCCGTCGGCATACGGGTATTTGAAATGGTAAAGCTCCCCCTTTGTTTCCCGGTGCTCCGCCTCTTCGTCGGAAAGTGCCGTATGACAGCGCGGGCACCAGTTGATGATGTACTTGCCCTTATAAATCAACCCGCTATTGTAGAGGTCAACAAATACCTTGCGAACTACCTTCGAAAGCCCCTCATCCATGGTGAACCGTTCCCGGTTCCAGTCGCAGGCGCATCCCAGCTGCTTAAGCTGGCTGGTGATGGTGGCATGGTGAACCGCTTTCCAATTCCATACCTCGTTGATAAACGCATCGCGTCCCAGATCATGTCTGCTTTTTTGCTCTTTTGCAAGTTTACGTTCCACCACATTCTGTGTTGCAATCCCCGCATGATCGGTCCCCGGCATCCAGAGGGTTTCATAACCCGCCATTTTTTTATACCGGATAAGGATATCCTGAATCGTGTTGTTGAGCGCATGCCCCATGTGGAGCACGCCGGTGACGTTGGGCGGTGGAATGACGATCGAATAGGCGGGCTTTTTCGACGCCGGATCGGCATGGAAGAGTTTTTTCCGCAACCAGAAAGCATACCATTTTTCTTCAACGCGGGAGGGATCGTAGATTTTTTCCATCGAGCGACTTTCGGATATGAGCTTGGACTTGATTAACTATAAATAGCAAAAATAGTTTTCGGCATACGGATGGAATGCCCTATCCCCCCAGCGCCAGCATCCTCTCCAGCGAACGGAGCGCTTTGGCGGCGGTTTTACCGACGACCGTCACCGCCTCTCCTCCCCTTCCCGCGAGGGCATTCCTGATTGACAGAAGCGTTACCCGCTTCATGTCCGGGCAGATGACCCCCTCGGCAACCGCATAGAAAAGCTTGCCGAGATTGTTTTTCCGCAGGGTATGGAGAATCCCCGTCTCGGTGGCGATGATGAACTCCGTTGCGCCGCTCGCGGCGACATGGGCGCACATCCCTCCGGTGGAGAGCACCGCGTCGGCAAGCTCCCTGCATTCATGCGTCGCCTCGGGGTG